>JALUUZ010000334.1 GCA_027021095.1 Gammaproteobacteria bacterium | reverse complement strand
AAACGCACCCTACTTTGGGGCGTGATATTTTCTTGGTGTAAATCCTTTGGTGTGCTGCGCACACCGTCACGACGAGGTAGGGTGCGTTGTACGCACCAACACCACGACAAATCGAATCGTATCACACGGTCATTCTTCCACGCACGATTCTTCCGTACCATGTCATTATTCATACATTGGCGCCCCCTCGCCGCCCGGCCACGAAAGCCACCCATGCCACACCCTTGCTCCGTCTCGCTACGAACGGTGGTGGGAAATGTGGGCTCTGGCGTTGTCAGGCTGCTTCATCGTGACCAGTTCTTCGGCACTGGTTGGGTGGATCGCGATGGTATCGTCGAAATCACGTTTGGTCGCGCCCATTTTTACCGCCACGGCAAAGCCCTGCAGGATCTCGTCGGCATTGTCACCAATCAGGTGGATACCGACGACCTGCTGCCCGGGGCCGGCACAGACCAGCTTTATTGCGGTCAGTGGTTGGTGGTCCGCCAACGCGTAGCGCATGGCGACGAATTCACTGCTGTACGTGGTGACCTGGTCGCCGTAGCGTCGGCGGGCGGCCTCCTCGGTCAGGCCCAGCGTGCCGATCGGTGGGTGTGAGAAGACCACGCTTGGCACCGTGTCATAATCGACCCGCGCATTCGGGTCATCGCCGAACAGGCGTTGTGCCAGTTTGCGTCCGGCGGCGATCGCCACCGGGGTCAATGGCAGTTTACCGGTTACATCGCCGATTGCATGAATTCCTTCGACGTTGGTGTTCTCCCAGGCGTCGACCTGGACCGAGCCATCAGCCAGGGTTTTTACGCCGGCGGTCTCCAGCCCCAGTGCGGCAGTGTTCGGGCGCCGGCCGACCGCCCAGATCACTGTATCGAAGCCGCTTGGGTGAGTACCGTCGTGCAGCTGTATTCCTATACCCGTGCCGGTGCGGTCAAGCCGCGTGACCTGGCTGCGGGGATGGGCCTGGATACCCTGTGCGCGCATTGCCTGTTCGAGTTTTGCACCAAGCATCGGCTCGAAATGGGTCAGCAACCGTTCGCCCTGGGCGAACAGCGTCACTTCCGAACCCAGCGCGTGCAGCATGCCGCTGAGCTCGGCACCGATATAGCCGCCGCCGATGACGGCAACACGGTTTGGCTGCTGCTTGAGCGCAAAGAACTCATCGGAGGTGATGCCCAGTTCTGCGCCGGGGACCGGCGGCACGACCGGGCGGCTGCCGGTCGCAACAATGAGATGATCGGCGCTGTAACGGTGGTCTCCGACCTGGATCGTTTTCGTGGCAGTAAACCTGGCATACCCATGCAGGTAGTGTATTCCCCGTGAGCTCACGTAGTCTTGCCAATAGTCAAGAATATCATTGATATAGGTGTCCCGCCCTTGGGTCAGTGTCTGCCAGTCAGTCCGGCCGCGCCGTGCCTGGATCCCGAACCCCGGCGCATGGTCGACCGCATGCGCCAGGTGGGCGGCATACCACATGACTTTTTTGGGTACGCAGCCCTGGTTGACGCAGGTACCCCCAAGCCGCCGGGCTTCGACCAGTGCGACTTTCTTACCGAGGCCGGCCGCGGTTTCCGCCGCTGCCAGCCCGCCACTGCCGCCACCGATGACGATCAGGTCATAGTGTGTCGAACCCCGGGACGATGTCTGATTCATGCCACTGCCTCCATCGCTAGCCCGCATTTCTCACCACCCTTCTACTGCGACGGCGCCATGGCACGCCCTGGCTGGCTTTCGCTCTGTCGGCGTGCTCGACATAGTGTCGACTATGCCTGCGCGCACCTCGGTCGCGAAAGTCACCCATGCCGCACCCTTGCTCCGTCTCGCGACGAACGGTGGTGAGAAATGCGGGCTAGATAGCGCTGCAGTGCGTCCGAGTCGCCGATATGCTCGCCATTGATAAACACCTGTGGTACGGTGTGCCGGCCTGACACGGCCCGCAGGCTGGCTTCGGTGATGTCGCGGTTCAGGACCAGTTCCTCGAACGCAAGCCCGGCATCCGTGAGCATCTGCTTGGCTCGTGCGCAGTATTCACAGCCGGGACGGGTCAGCAGGGTCACGTCTTTTGGTTTCGCACTGTCAGGCGCAAGGTAAGCCAGCATGGTGTCGGCATCAGAAACTTCGAACGGGTCGCCGG
>JALUUZ010000333.1 GCA_027021095.1 Gammaproteobacteria bacterium | reverse complement strand
GATTTTCCTGGAGACCGATTTGTTCAACGCTGGTATCCGCCCGGCGATCAATGCGGGTTTGTCCGTGTCCCGGGTGGGCGGTGCAGCACAGACCAAGGTGATCAAAAAGCTGGGAGGCGGGGTGCGCCTGGCACTGGCCCAGTACCGGGAGCTGGCCGCATTCTCCCAGTTTGCTTCCGACCTCGACGAGGCGACACGTAAGCAGTTGGAACGTGGTCAACGGGTTACCGAACTGATGAAGCAGAAACAGTATGCGCCGTTGACCATCGGCGAGATGGCATTGTCACTGTACGCGGCGGACAAGGGCTATCTCGATGACGTCGAAGTCAACAAGATCGTCGATTGTGAGGCGGCGATGCATTCTTACGTACGCAGCCAGTATGGTGATCTGCTCGACAAGATCAATGCCACCGGTGACTACAACGATGAAATCGAGGCGGGGCTGAAAAAAGCCGTCGAAGATTTCAAGGCCAACGGGACCTGGTAGCAGCTTATGGCCAGCGGAAAAGAGATACGCACCCAGATAAAGAGTGTCAAGAACACGCAGAAGATCACCAGTGCGATGGAAATGGTGGCGGCAAGCAAGATGCGCAAGGCGCAGGACCGTATGAAAGCGGCGCGTCCCTACGCACGCAAGATACGCAATGTGATCGCGCACCTGGCACATGCCCATCCGGAGTACAGGCATCCGTACATGATCGAGCGTGAGGTCAAGAATACCGGTTACATCATCATCAGTACCGACCGTGGCCTGTGCGGCGGCCTGAACTCGAACCTGTTCCGCAAGCTGGTCGGGCACATGCGCGAACAGGATGCGCAGGGCATAGGAATCGAGTTGTGCACTATCGGCCAGAAGGCGCGGATGTTTTTCCGCCGTATCAAGGGTGTGCTGAAGGCGGAGACTTCCCACCTGGGTGACGCGCCAAGGCTGGAAGAGTTGATCGGCACGATCAAGGTCATGCTCGATGCGTATGAAAACGGTGAAATCGACCGACTGTTCCTGGTATCGAACGAGTTCGTCAACACCATGACACAGGCGCCGAGGATCGAACAGTTGATCCCTCTGCAGGCTGACGAGGAGGAGAATATCTCGCACTACTGGGATTATCTCTACGAGCCTGACTCCAAAGAGGTCGTCGACGCATTGCTGATGCGTTACATCGAATCCCTGGTTTACCAGGGGCTGGTGGAGAATATCGCCTGCGAACAGGCGGCGCGAATGGTCGCGATGAAGGCGGCCTCGGACAATGCCGGCAGCATGATCGATGAATTGCAACTGGCCTACAACAAGGCGCGGCAGGCGGCGATTACGCAGGAGCTGTCAGAGATCGTCGGTGGCGCAGCAGCGGTTTAAAAAATTTCTAACTACGAGGATCCGAACATGAGTTCTGGAAAAATTGTTCAAATCATTGGCGCGGTGGTCGACGTGGAGTTTCCACGTGACAGCATACCGAAGGTGTACGACGCCCTGAATGTGGACAGTACGAACCTGACACTGGAGGTGCAGCAGCAACTGGGTGACGGGATCGTGCGCGCGATCGCGATGGGCAGCTCGGACGGCTTGAAGCGTGACCTCGAGGTCAGCAATACCGGCGCGCCGATTTCTGTTCCGGTTGGTGAAAAGACACTGGGCCGGATCATGGACGTGCTTGGTAACCCGGTCGACGATGCCGGCGATATCGGTGCCGCTGAGAACTGGCCGATTCACCGCAAGCCACCGACCTTTGCCGAGCAGTCTTCGACAGTCGAGATCCTGGAGACCGGGATCAAGGTGATCGACCTGATCTGTCCGTTTGCCAAGGGTGGCAAGATCGGCCTGTTCGGTGGTGCCGGTGTGGGTAAGACGGTGACGCTGATGGAGCTGATCCGTAATATCGCCCGTGAGCACAGTGGTTACTCGGTTTTTGCCGGGGTCGGTGAGCGTACCCGTGAAGGGAATGACTTCTACCACGAAATGAAGGAAGCGGACGTACTGAAACAGGTCTCACTGGTGTACGGGCAGATGAACGAGCCGCCCGGCAACCGCCTGCGGGTCGCGCTGTCCGGTTTGACCATGGCCGAGTATTTCCGTGACGAAGGCCGTGACGTGCTGTTTTTCGTCGACAATATCTACCGTTACACACTGGCCGG
>JALUUZ010000332.1 GCA_027021095.1 Gammaproteobacteria bacterium | reverse complement strand
GCCTGAGGGTGAAGGCCGAACTCGGACGGCAACCAGATCAACAGGCTGGAACCCTGGCTTGCGACCCTGTGCACCGGCAGTTGCTCTCCACCTAACCCGCATTTCTCACCACCGTTCGTAGCGAGACGGTGCAAGGGTGCGGCCTGGGTGGCTTTCGCGACCGAGGAGCGCGCAGGCATAGTCGACACTATGTCGAGCACGCCGACAGAGCGAAAGCCAGCCAGGGCGTGCCATGGCGCCGTCGCAGTAGAAGGGTGGTGAGAAAGGCGGGCTAGCCCGCCTTTCTCACCACCGGGCCAGGAAATTACAGTCTTGGCTTGTTGACCTGGCCCGGTGATTCATGAACAATAACAGCCTGCCAATAACCGGATACAGACCATGACAGAACCCTCGTTTGCGATTCATTCACTGGAACTCGGGCCGATGGAAAACTTTATTTACCTGCTGGTCGACAAGCCGACCCGCCAGGCCGCCGTGGTCGACCCCGCCTGGGAACCGGAAAAAATTATCGCCAAAGCCAAGGACCTTGGCGTCGACATTACGGATATACTGCTGACCCACAGCCACTATGATCATATCAATGGCATCCAGGCCATACTCGATCAGTACGATGCACGCCTGCACCTGACCAGTGCGGAAGCCCGTTTCTGGGGCAGTGAGCTCACCAGGCCGGTACTGCACCACGGCGGCGATACCATCAGGCTCGGCAAAACGGACATTCGGGTACTGCTGACACCGGGCCACACTCCCGGGTCGGCGTGTTACCACGCAGGCAACAAGCTGATTACCGGTGACACCATGTTCGTCTACGGCTGCGGCCGATGCGATCTCAGCGGCGGCGACCCGAATCAAATGTACGACACCCTGCGCAAGCTGGCCGGCTCACTGCCACGCGACACGATCACCTTACCCGGGCACAATTATTCCACCGCACCCAGCTGCTCACTCGAACAGCAGCTCGAAGGCAACCCTTTTCTGCATTTCGACGATCGCGAACGGTTCGTCAGGTTCAGAATGCTGCTGCACGACAGGCACAGGCACTCACCCTACAGCGCTATCAGCCGGCAGGAAATGAAACAGTTCGAAGACGCAGCACAACGCTGACGAGTGATGCAGATTCATACCATCACCACGGCCAGTGAGTTCTCAGACTTCTGCACGCACCTGCTGGGCCAGTCCTGGATTGCAGTCGATACGGAGTTTACCCGTGAAAACTCTTACTTCCCGCAGCTGTGCCTGCTGCAGGTCGCAACCGACAGGTACATCGGCCTGATCGACCCATTCAGTGTCACCGATCTGAACGCACTGCGCCCGGTACTGGAAAGCATCACGATCACGAAGGTGTTCCATGCGGCGGCACAGGACCTCGAGATCCTCTACCAGTTGTTCGGCACTGCGACCCAACAGGTATTCGATACACAGCTTGCCGCCACGCTGCTCGGCCTGGGCAACCAGATAGGCTATGCCAGGCTGGTTCAGGAGTTGCTGGGCACGCGGCTGCACAAGACCCAGACCCGGACCGACTGGTCCAGGCGGCCGTTGAGTAAAGCACAACTGGAATATGCCGCCGATGACGTCCGCTTTCTGTACCAGCTTTACCCGGTGATCGTCGATGCCCTGGCGGACAAGGGACGCAGCGACTGGCTGAAATCCGACCTGGCCAGGCTCTCTGACCCGGACCATTTCACCCCCGATCCAGACCAATTGTGGCGCAAGATCAAAGGCCACCAACGCCTGCCGGGCTCCAGCCTGGCCGTTCTGCAGAAACTGGCGGTCTGGCGCGACCAGGCCGCACGCCGCGCCAACAAGCCACGTAAACACATCATACGCGACGATCTGCTGATCGAAATCGCACGCCGGAAACCACGCAGCAGCGAGGCGCTCAGGTCCATGGCCCTGGTGCCCAACCACCTGGCGAAACAGCAGCTCGGCGAGATTGTCGACGCGGTCGACACTGCACTGGCACTATCACCGGAACAATGGCCGTCAATCCCAAAGTACAGGGAGTTGACAAAACAGCAGGAACTGTTGGTCGATGCACTGATGACCGTGATGAAATGGGCAGCGGACCGGCATGACATCAGCACCGATATCGTCGGTACGCGCAAGGACCTGCAGAAAATGCTGGCCGATGACACCAGC
>JALUUZ010000331.1 GCA_027021095.1 Gammaproteobacteria bacterium | reverse complement strand
CCGCGTAAATTATAATGCTCAGGCCGTGCTAAATGTTGTATATTTGGCCGCAGGTACCGGGGTCATGCAGCATTCAAAGGGCAGCTTGTCACCCGACCCCGTGAACCGCTATAACCGCATGTAATGAAAGGATTTTAATCCACCGGCAGTCAAGGCTGCCAGGTTGTATATCGTTGAGAGAAACAGGCGACAGCACAGTGCCTGTTGATGGAGAATGTTTGTGTTTCGCAGTGTTTTCAGTCGGCGGCTGATTCAGTCATTGGCCGTTGTCCCGTTCTTTTGCAGTGTTTCTGTTCATGCAATAGACCTGACCGGGAAATGGATGCTCAAGTGCCGGCAGGTGGGAGTGAAAGGGAACGTACACTATGAAAATGTCATCCTCGACTACACGGAGTCGGAGGTGACGGTCACGCACCAGATTTTTCTTAACCCAAATTGTGTGACCAAAGTCCATGATGCGACGATTCACTTCGTTTACCGGTTGGGCAGGCCTTTTAAGACAAGGCATGGGGAATTGGTGACACCGGTGGATTACTTTATCCGCAACAAGCGCGGGACAAAAAACCGCGACAGGTACAACATCGTTTACCTGGAAAAGAACAAAGCCTACTATGGGCTGGTGAACAGGTATTACAAGGCGATTTCGCCAAAGTCGAGACCGATGATACTCGACCGTTCTACTGTCTACATCAAGGTGCCGGGCAGCTGAACCGTCCGACTGCCGCTGCCCGGAATCGCCGATCTGAATCCCTCGATTTGATTTAGTTCCCCTCGAACACCTATAAATTTTTCTGAATTAATTAAATTTTATGGTTGTAATTGCCGATTGAAGATTATATATTGCTAATGAACTTCAATGTAACATCAAGTCAAACAACCGTTTGGAAACAGGTCTTTTGAAAAAGTTTGTGCAGTACAAGAAACAGGTGGCATTGGCAGCAGTATTTTTTATGCTGTCCGTACTGGTGTTTGAATTTGTACAGAACTGCACGGCGCCTGTCTTTTCCGCGTACACCGGTCAGGTATCCGCTCCCAGCGGGATGAAAGTCTCTCTAGCCGCTGATTCGAAACAGAAGCTGGGTGAATGGCGCCGGGCTGAAAACCCGACGAACGGCAAAAACGCTTCTGTCGAGTGTGAACTGAAGTGTGCGGTGAGTGATTGCCTCGAAAATGCCAAGTATGATGGGGTCATCGTTCGTTATACTGATCAACAGGATCAGTCACCGGTCTATTTCCCAGTGGCCGAGCTTCCGGTGTCGACGCCGGATGATTCCAGCCGCTATGCAGTGCCTTTCCTTGCCGAGTACCGGCTTAGTTACTCACAGACCCTCGAACGCAATCATATTCTGCGTATTTGATCTGACACGACTCTGAACCACCTAGCCCGGTTCTTACCGGAGATTCTGATTGTTTCAGCAACCAGGAGTAGAGTTGTGCCCAAGTTATACAAAGCTTTGAAAGCAAAGCCGTTTCTGATCGTTTTATTGTACCTGGCGGCGTCACCGAACCATGTCTATGCAGGTGGAGCTGCATTGAGTCTTGGGGAAGCGGAACGTCTTGCAATGGAGCGCGATCCATTGAAGTCCAAGCACCTCGAGTTGACCCGGTCACTGCAAAGTCAGTCCAAGGTCGCAAAGTACCTGCCGAATCCGAAGGTCAAGATGGGATTTGACAATTTTCCGGTGGATACCTTTGACCGGGGGCAGGCACCGATGACGCAGATCAAGCTTGGTATTCAGCAGCCGATTCCCCGCGGCAAAACCCGGAGAATTCAGTCCGCCTACAAGCAGACGCTGTCAAGGCGGCAGCAGGAACTGGCCAGAAACCGGGTCTGGCTGGCACGCAGGGAAGCACGTAAGAGCTGGCTGGAGCTTTATTACTGGCAGCGCGCGGAGCGGATCGTCCGGGTCAACCGCCGCCTGTTCAAGCAGATGCTGCGGGTGACCGAAGATCAGTACCGGGCTGGCAGAGGGCTGCAGCATGAAGTGATCCGTGCACAGCTCGAGATCGATTTGCTCGATGACCGGTTGACGAAGATCAAGAACCGGCAGGACCGTGCCCGGGCGATGCTCGGGAAATGGATCGGGCTTGAGAATGCCGCCCGTCCACTGTCAGGCAGGTTGCCGGCGAGTGCGAGATTCAG
>JALUUZ010000330.1 GCA_027021095.1 Gammaproteobacteria bacterium | reverse complement strand
TATTACCGACAGTTCGGACCCGGTTCCGTTGACCAGCTGCATGATCGATCTGCTCAATGCGGCGCGTACCACGGATGTCAGGTAAGCAGGATCCTGGTTCAACGGTCCGTGCTCGGCCAATGTTTCCGCAATGGTCCGGATATCCTTGATCGAGACTTTTTCTTCGAGCAGGTTCTGCAGCACCTTCAAGACTTTCCCTACAGGAAGTATGTTTGGTACCAGGTCCTCGACCAACTTGGGTGCCGATTCAGCAAGCACGTCGAGCAGCTTCTGCGTCTCTTCATGGCCCAACAGTTCGTGCGCATGGTTCTGCAGGATCTGGCTTAGATGGGTTGCGATGACGGTACTGGGATCCACTACCGTATACCCCATGGTCTGCGCCTGCTCCCGCAGTCCACGGTCGATCCAGTAGGCATCGAGTCCGAACGCCGGGTCCTTGGTCGGTGTACCCTGCAACGTACCAAAGACCTGCCCCGGATTGATTGCCATGTCCTGGTCCGGTTGCAGATTTGCCTCGCCGACCGGGACTCCAAACAATGAAATACGGTAGGCATTGGGTGACAAATCCAGGTTGTCACGAATATGCACCGGCTGTATCAGAAACCCCAGTTCCTGTGACAGTTTGCGGCGCACCCCTTTGACTTTCCCCATCAAGTCACCTCCCTGTGTCTTGTCGACCAGCGGTATCAGCCGGTAACCGACTTCGAGGCCGATGATGTCGACTGCATGCACATCGTCCCAACCCAGCTCCTTTTCGGCCGGCGCAGGCGGTGTCTCCACGGGCTCTGCAACCTGCGGCGCCTCCTCTTCGACCGCCTGCCTCTGGCTGATAAAATAGGCGGCAGCGGCACAAACCCCGGCCAGGCTGAGAAACGCAAAATTGGGCATGCCGGGGATCAAGCCCATGATCCCGACGATCGCCGCGGTGATGTTCAATGCCTTGGGGTTCTTGAACAACTGGCCGATCACCTGGTCGCCCATGTCCTGGCTGCTCGACACACGGGTCACGATGATCGCTGCCGCTGTGGAAATAATCAGGGACGGTATCTGCGCAACCAAGCCGTCTCCGACGGTCAACAATGTATAGTTGCGCAGCGCCTGCTCGAAGCTGAGGCCATGCTGTGCCAGGCCGACGGCCAGGCCGCCGACCACATTGATAAACAGGATCAGAATGCCGGCAACGGCGTCGCCACGCACAAACTTGCTGGCGCCGTCCATCGCGCCGTAGAAATCCGACTCACTGCGCACCTCCTCGCGGCGCGCGGCGGCCTCTTCTTGTGTGCATAAACCGGCATTCAAGTCAGCGTCGATCGCCATCTGCTTGCCCGGCAGGGCATCTAATGTAAAACGTGCGGTCACTTCGGCAATTCTGCCGGCGCCCTTGGTGACGACGACGAAGTTGATGATCACCAGGATCGCGAAAACCACCAGGCCCACTGCATAGTTTCCGCCAATGACGAATTCCCCGAACGACTTGATCACCTGTCCCGCCGCATCAGTCCCGGTGTGCCCGTCGAGCAGGACCACGCGCGTGGAGGCGACATTCAGGGCCAGGCGCATCAGCGTCGTGATCAGCAAAATAGACGGAAATACGGCAAAATCCAGTGGTTTAAGTACGTATATCGAGACCAGTAACACCACCAGGGCAAGGGCAATATTGAATGAAAAAAAGATATCCAACAGGATCGGAGGCAGTGGCACGACGATCATCGCCAACAGCGCGAGCAGCAATAACGGCGCAGCCATGCCGCTTTTCAATTGATTATTGTTGTCTACCAACCCTGCTGTGGCCATACCGACTCTGATTGCTCTGTCACTACGATAAATTCAACAGTCAACTACACGACTGAATTTTCAAGCTATAATAAGTCGGTGCAAATATTATACCCGCAGTATTTCTGGCTATTCCCGTGGCGGTCCCTTACCTTTCCCCAAGTCCTGATAAGCCTCGGGAACTTTCAGGTCTTCCGGTTTTTCAGGGGCCGGCTGACCGGGGCGGACGTCTCGGAGTTGGAAGACATAGGCCAGCACCTGGGCGACCGCGAAATAAAGCCCTGAAGGAATCTCCTGTTTCAGTTCGACCGAGTAGTACAGAGCTCGGGCCAGCGGCGGCGCCTCGTACACCGGGACGGCATGCGCCCTGCCGAGTTCCCTGATACGCAACGCAATCAGGTCTGCCCCCTTTGCGATCACTACCGGCGCGGACATGACATCAGGGTCATACTTGATCGCCACCGCAAAATGAGTCGGGTTGGTGACAATGACGTCCGCCTGCGGCACCTCCTCCATCATCCTGCTCATTGCCATTTCCTGCTGGGTCTTTCTTATGCGCCCCTTGATTTCCGGGTCACCCTCCGTACGCTTGTGTTCGTCCTTGATCTCCTGCTTGCTCATTCGCAACTGCTTGGTATGCTGCCAAAGCTGAAACGGCACATCGATCATCGCGATCGCCAGGGTGACCGCACTGAGGGCCAGGAACAGCCAACCGGTGATTTCCAGGCCGCGGATGATCGCCGATTCATGCTGCATATTCCCCAGGGACAGTAATTCACTCGAATACGACCAGATAAAGAACACGACGGCAGACCCGATCAGGCAGACCTTGATCAGGGCCTTGACCAGTTCCATCAACCCCTTGACAGAAAAGATACGCTTCAGTCCCTTGAGTGGATTGATCTTGGACATCTTCGGCGCCGCTGCCTTGAGCGAGAAGGTCCAGCCACCGACCAGCATCGGTCCTGCCAGCGCCACGACCAACAGTAACAGGATGTAGGGTGAAAACACCTTGAACATTTCCGTCAACGCGCCGCCGAATTCCGACACCAGGCGTACGTCACGCGAAAACAGCATCTCGCGCTCTATGGTCAAACCCGCCTTGAAGATTCCCGCCATACCCTTTACCAGGCCATCACCGAGTGCCAGCAGGCCGATCGACGATGCCAGCAAGACGACAGAGGTATTGAACTCCCTGGAACGCGGCGCCTGGCCACGCTTTTTCGCATCCTCGCGCTTTTTCGGGGTCGGTTCCTCGGTTTTTTCCTGTGATTCATTCTGCCCTGGTTCTGCCATGGTACTAACTCCGGATGATCTGCTGCATCAGGTCGAAGGACTCCATCAGCAGATCGGTAAATCGCGGCAACAGGTTGGGCAGAGTCAGCATCACGATAACGATGCCTGCAGCAAGCGTGGTAGGAAAACCTACGGCAAAGATATTCATCTGTGGCGCAGAGCGCGTCATCACGCCAAAACCGATATTGATCAATGTGATCGTCACCATGCAGGGCAAGGCGATCAGCAACGCTCCGACATACAGCTTTCCGGCCCACAACACGATCGTAAACAATTCACCATGCGAAACCGCTTCTTTGCCGACCGGCAGGGTTTCAAAGCTCTCGACCAATACTTTGAGCGCAATCAAATGGCCATTCAACGCGAACATCAACAAGGTACCGATGACAAGATAAAATTTACTGACGACGGGCACACTGAGCCCGTTCGCGGGATCGACGAACTGGGCGAATCCAAGCCCCATGGTCAAGGCGACACTGTGCCCGGCAACGATCAATGATGCAAAAACCATCTGCAGGATAAAACCCATCGCGACACCGAGCAGAAGCTGTTCCAGGAGAATCCCTATACCCTGTGCCGACATCGGATCGACAAAGGGTACCGGAGACAGCATAGGCTGCACGATCAGCGTCAACCCCAGCGCGAGCCCAAGCCTGTGCACGACAAACACGATATTGCGCGCGCCAAACAGCGGCGCCGCCATCAACATTGCAGCGATACGCACAAAGGGCCAGAAGTAGGCTCCCAACAAGGCCCCGATTTCCGCAGAGGAAATATTCATGCTCGTCTATCGGCTCAACGGATAAAGTCGGGAATCATCTCGAAAATCCGCTGTGTGAACTCGACCAGCACTGACAACATCCAGCCACCGGCATACATCAATACCAGCGCAAGCACCAGCAGTTTCGGCACGAAACTGAGTGTCATCTCGTTGATCGAGGTCGCGGCCTGAAACATTCCGATCACTACGCCGATCACCAGCACCGACAACAGGATCGGCGCTGAAATCAACGAGGTGACTTTCAGCGCTTCCTGGCCGATAGAAATTACAGTATCAGGTGACATCTTCCCTCCCGTGTATTGCCAACTTCGTATTGCAGCGCCGCTCTGAAATACAAGCGCTACACCGCAAAACTTTTTGCCAGCGTCATCATGATCAGTGCCCAGCCATCGACCAGCACGAACAACATCAACTTGAATGGCAAAGACACCAGCATGGGTGACAACATCATCATCCCCATCGACATCAATACACTTGCCACGACCAGGTCGATCACTATAAATGGAATAAAAATCAGAAATCCTATCTGAAAAGCAGTCTTCAGCTCACTGGTAATGAATGCCGGCACGACCACCGAGAACGGCGCATCCTCGGGAGACTTGATATTCTTGTATTTCGAAAGGCCGATAAACAGGTTTAGATCGTTGACGCGGGTCTGTTTGAGCATAAATGCCTTGAACGGCTTGCTTGCGCGCTCGAGTGCCTGCTTGTCACTGATCTTCCCCTGCAGATAGGGTTGCAACGCCACCTTGTTGGCTTGCTCGAAGACCGGGCCCATTACAAAGAAACTCAAAAACAACGACAGGCCCACCAGGATCTGTGTCGACGGGGTCTGCGGCGTACCCAGTGCCTGGCGCAGAATCGACAGCACGATGATAATACGTGCGAATGACGTCATCAGCATCACGACCGCCGGCAGGAACACCAAGGCGGTCATGAACAGCAGAATCTTTATCGACACACTGTAGGTCTGGCCGCCATCCTTGTTCGCGGCGCTGGTGACGATATTGACACTGGGCCCAGTGACATTGCTCTGTGCGGCAAACGCTTCCTGCACAAAAACAAACAGCAACAAGACAACCAGTAACCTTGCCCACCGAGTCATTTTGGCCTGTCCCGCTGCACCGCCTGTTTCAATTTGTCTGACAACAGCCTGCCAAAGGCATTGGGCGTATCCTCTATCTCGATCGGCTGTTCAAGCACATACAGTGTCCGTACCGAACCGGGAGCAACCCCCAGCACCATCTGCTTGTCCGCAACCTGAACCAGTACAAGTTTCTCTCTTGCACCAAGGCTGACACCACCCAGCACCCGTATCTGGTTGTTGGCTGTCATGGTCATACGACCGAGGCGCTTCAGCAGCCAAAGTATGACCACCACCGCTGCCAGAATAACTGCCATGCCGGAGAACAGCTTCCAGACATTGGGGGCGGCCACCGCGGAGCCGATCACTTGGTTTTTCCGCTCCGGCTTATCCGGTTTGATTACCAGTGTCTCGGTGTTCACCTGCTGCTGTTGCGCATAGACGACTGCCGCACTGATCCCCAGTGTCACGAGCAGCAACAGCCTGATCAACACGCGGTGCGATCTGAACACCATGACTACTTCAACTTCTTGACCCGCTCTGCCGGGCTGATCACGTCCGTCAGGCGTATCCCAAACTTCTCGTTTACCACCACCACCTCGCCGTGCGCGATCAGCGTGCCATTGACCAGCACGTCCATTGGCTCCCCTGCAAGCCGGTCGAGTTCCACCACCGAACCCTGGTTCAGCTGCAACAGGTTCCGGATGCTGATCTGCGTCCTGCCGATTTCCATCGACAGCGACACGTTGACATCCAGGATGACGTCCAGGTTGCCCTCGACGGTACCTGCCGTCCCCCCCTCATCCTGCAGGTTCTGGAATTCGGCAGTCTGGTAGTCATCACCCTGCTGGTCTCCGGAACCACTTCCTTCCGCCTGGCGCTGTTCCTCCAGTGCAGCACCCCAGTCGTCTGCTGCACCGCCACCATTCTCCAGTTCGTCACTCATTTTCCTGCCCCCACGTTCAACCTGACCAAGTCGGTAGTACGCTGAATACGGTCCTCAATCTTGACTGCGGTCACCCCGCGCGACACGCCGAATTTGCCCTTGAATGCCGGCACCCCTTCCACCAGCAGGGTCACACTGTCCGGGAGGTCGATCGGAATCACATCACCAGGTTTCAACGCCAGCACGTCACGCAGGCTGAGCGTGGTTTCGACCAGGTTGCTCTTGACATTCACTTTCGCCTCTTTCATCTCTTCCTGCAATGACATGGTCCAACGTTCATCGACTACGGCATTGTCACTTTGCACCCCGGCGTCGAGCAGATCGCGAATCGGCTCAATCATCGAGTAAGGCATGGTAACGTGCATATCGCCTCCCCCACCTTCCAGGTCGATCCTGAACGACGAGACCACGACCACCTCCGTCGGGCTGACGATGTTGGCGAACTGTGGATTGACTTCCGAGTTCAGGTACTCGAACTCTACGTCCATCACCGGCTCCCAGGCCTTTTTCAAATTGGTATAGATCAGTGTCAGGATCATCTGGATGACCCGCAGTTCCGTCGGTGTAAACTCCCGGCCTTCTATTTTCGTATGATACTTACCTTCACCACCAAAAAAATTGTCGACGATGATGAATACCAGCTTGGGATCGATCACGAACAGGGCCGTACCTTTCAGCGGGTTGATCTTGGTAAGATTCAGACTGGTCGGCACGAACAAGCTGTGTACGTATTCTGCAAACTTGAGCATCTGTACACTGGCCACGGCAATCTCAGCCGACCGGCGCAGCATATTGAACAAACTGATACGAAAATAACGCGCAAAACGCTCATTGATCATCTCCAGAGTGGGCAAACGGCCGCGAACGATACGATCCTGACTGGCAAAATCATAGACATTGATCTCACCATCCAACGCGTCATCGTCGCCCTCGGTATCGATATCACCGTTACCGACACCATGCAGCAGCGCATCGATTTCTTCTTGTGAAAGTAGATCATTGACTGACATATTATTGCCCCACGATACTTGGTAAGTACACCGCTTCTACCATCGGCTTTCCAACCAGTTTTTCCAGTTCCTCGCGAATGGTCTTGAGCGAATCAGCCTGCAGCTTTTTCTTGCCCTCGACAGTCTGCAGCTCTGAGAACTTCTGACTGCTGTATAAAAGCACCAGGTTATGCCTGATCGCCGGCAAATGCTTCTTTATCACCTCGACGTCTTTTTCAGTGTAAGTCATCAGCGCAACCGCAACCTGGAGAAATTTCACCCCACTGTCGTCGTTGAGGTTGACCACGATGGGCCTGCCGAGGTCTACGTAAAATGCTTTCTTTTTACTGGCCTTGTGCTTCCCATTTTTCTTCTTTTTCTTTTTCTTTTTCTTCTTTTTTTTCTTTTTCTTCTTTTCCTTGTGCTGATCGGCGTCGTCCTGCTCCGAATCATCGGTTGCATCCGCCTCGTCTTCATCGTCCTCCACATGATGCGCAGTATTGCTGCTCATCAGCAGCACTGTAGTCGCCACACTGCCGACGACCAACAGCAACCCCAAAAACACTACAAGAATAATCTTCAGCATACCACCACCGGACTTTTTGGGCGGCTCGATGTCGAGATCCAACTCATCTTCTTTTGCTGCCATTACCTAAACCTGCTGAAAAACATGTGGAATTACACTGGTTTTGCAAGAGCCATGCCATAGAAAACCTTTGTCGCAACCTCAAAGACCTTTGCTCTCCTTCACCTTCGGTCGGTCCCATACCACGCTATCTATTCACGCTCGCCGGCGGCGCCGTCACACAACAGTCGCAACCGGCCATCGACATCTGCCAACACATGCGTGCACAGACAGGCATTCTGATAGACCAAACGCATCTTGTGGAAATCGCCGAATATTTGTCATCGAGCCGTGTCATCAACTCAGAGCATGGTTCGAGCCATTGCGCCGCCGCAGTAGAAGGGGGGGGGTAATAAATGCAGGCTAGCGAAAAATGCTACACGAAATAGTCAACGACCAGGTTCGACGAGACACCCTGCACCGGCTCATGCTGTTCAGTTTCCGGACTCTCCTCGGTCACCGTGGTGCCTGTATTATTCTGTGGTGCCATCGCAAGCTCGTGTGGCCGCCTGTCGTGATTCTCTTTACCTGACACGTCTACATCGAGACTCTGAAAACCATTGTCGGCAAAGACCTCGCGCAACCTCGCCGAAGCAGATTCGATTGCATCACGTACTGTCGCGTTGTTCGAGACGAACGAAACAGCCGCCTGGTCATGATTGACTGTGATTTTAATCTCAATACTCCCAAGATTTGGAGGATCGATACGCATCTTCGCGGTATGCATGTTGTTTTTCGTCATCCATACGATACGGTTCGCAAACTCGCGTTGCCACAATGGCGAATCCAGATCCTGTTTCAGGACCATCGCTTCAGACGGCTTTACTGCCTGCTCGGCCTGACGGTAACGCGAATCCCCTATTTCGCTGTAGAGTCCCACCTGGTCGACGACCCGCGACAGCGGTGTGCCGGCATCGCTGCGCAACTGCTTGTCTGCACCAGGCTTCACACCCAGAGTCTGCGCGATTTTGCCAAGCTCATCGCCGGCAGACAGAAAAAGATCGTCTTCCAGTTTCGCAGACATAAACTTCGTAGCCTGGGCCTGCACCAGCAGTCCATTCGACGCAGGTTCGACCGCCAGCGTCTGCGTCACGACTGTTTGCAATACCGGCTGGCTTCGCTTCAGATTCAGTTCAGGCTCTGTTGTAGCAGGTTCCGGCACCTGAACGCCGGGGGATCCATGGCGGTCGACGGCTGAAACAGGGCGGGCCTGACGCGCCATGACCGTTGTCGAAGAAGCCACGACCGTGACCGCCTTCGGTTCACCGTCCTGGGTTGGACCGGATTGTGGCACAAAGGGAAGGGTTTCCACGGGCGGCAATTCTTGCCCTTCGGCCGGATCGACGGCCGACGACGGATCGAGCCCGGTGGCAAGCTGGGCTGGTAATCGTGGATTCAAAACCGGCACGACCACCTGGCCGGTCACTGGGTTTGCCTGTTCCAATGGTGTAAGAAGCAGCCCAGGTAAACCGCCGGGTTCGACCTCACCCTGCGGCAGTTTACGCTCAGACAAGCCTTTTTGTACGGCCAGCGCCTCGCGGAAACTGTTTCCCGGCTGTTGCTGCGGATTCACCGCCGCCGCCCGCACACCCTGTTCGGGCTGCACCGAAACAGCGGACAAAGCACTGCTGATGTCTGGTATTTGCTCCATGACCACTCACACTGGATTATCTGCGTTATAATCAGCAAGCTCTATGCCAGGCCGCCTCAGCGCCGCCGGCGCAGCGCTCACTGCCGTTTTTTGCCGCGGCGACCCATACGCGCTGAAAACTCATCCATGATTTTCTGCTGGCCTTTGGTCTCCTGTGTCCGCTCCTCACGCCTGCAATTCTGCATCGCGGTGTCCAGCGCCTTGGTCCTGGTCCGAAACCGCATCCACTCCTGGCGAGCCTGCTCATACGCCTGCTGTGCTTTTTGCACCTCCTGCTGCTGCTGCGCGATTCCCTGCTCGATACTGGCCAAGAACGCATGATACCGGCGCAGGGCCTGCACACCTATACTGTTCCCCTTCGTGAGCTGCATCTTCTGACTGTATTCCAGCTTGTAGTGCTCGAGCTCCAGCAATGTTGCCTGCTTCTTCTCGAGATTGGCTGCTGCCTGGCTCATACGCGCCACCGCCTGCTTTTCCTCATTGGCCGCAAGCTTGACGATGGACTCCATTCGCTTGGAACGTTTCACGACCCGGCCTCCCCATGTTCAGTCAGACTACCTGCGACTGCATCAGTGCAATCAGTTCATTGCTTGCCTGCTGGTAGCTGACATGTTCACTCATATCCTGCGCGAGAAACTCCATCAGCCT
>JALUUZ010000329.1 GCA_027021095.1 Gammaproteobacteria bacterium | reverse complement strand
GGATACGACTGACCGACTTGCTGAAATGCAGCTCCGACTGTAAATCGAGCAGTTGTGGATAGGAATCGATATTCGTCAGCTCAATACCGGCAATACGCGACGATTCGATATACACGGTATTGGTCACCCCGCCCCGCTGCAGGCTGTGCAGTACCAGCGTCTCCGAAGGATCATAGGCCACCATAAACCCTGAAAACTGCTGCCCGGTCGACAAAAAAACACGCAATTCGGGAACCGCATAATCGAAGCCCTGCTTCGCCAGCTGAACCAGTTCGTCCACCCGGCGCAACATACGCTCGATACTGATACCGGACACCCTGACTGACCTGTAGTCGATCTCCACCTAAACCCTCCTGCTGCGCAATCAACACCCTGTCAAGCAAACGATCCACATGCGGACTAGCTTCACAGAACAGCAAGTCATTATACAGAAATTTACACATCATATATAATTCCGGTCAGGCAACGAACCAGGAAAAAACAGCACGATGCAACCTGAAGAACACACGATACGCATGACGGAATTCAGCCACGGCGCGGGCTGCGGCTGCAAGATCGCACCTGCGCTGCTCGAGAAAATGCTGCAGTCGGCTATTCCGGACACCAGTTTCCCCGGCCTGCTGGTTGGCAACGCCACACGGGACGACGCGGCGGTATTCGACCTGGGCAATGGTACTTCAGTCATCAGTACTACTGATTTCTTTATGCCGATCGTCGATGACCCGTTTGAATTCGGGCGGATCGCTGCGACCAATGCAATCAGTGATGTCTATGCGATGGGAGGACGACCGCTGATGGCGATCTCGATCTTTGGCTGGCCGCTGCACAAACTGGAACAGCTGGGTCCCGAGGTCGCCGCACGGGTCATCGATGGTGGACGCCACACCTGCCATCAGGCCGGCATACCGCTGGCAGGCGGGCACTCGATCGATTCGCCGGAACCGGTGTTCGGGCTTGCCGTCACTGGCCTGGTCGACAACGCGCACCTGAAGCGTAACGACCAAGCCGAGCCCGGTTGTAGGCTTTACCTGACTAAGGGGCTGGGAATAGGGATTCTGACTACCGCACAGAAGAAAAAACGCCTGAAACAGGAACACGCACAAATTGCACCACAGACCATGTGCCGGCTGAACACCGCCGGTGCCGAATTCGGCCGGCTCAGCGCGATCAGGGCAATGACCGATGTCACTGGCTTCGGGCTGATGGGGCACCTGCTGGAAATCTGCAACGCCAGCCATGTACGCGCACAGATCGATTTTTCGCTGGTGCCTAGGCTTCCACAGGTGGAGTATTACCTCGAACTAGGTTGTTCACCCGGCGGCACACAACGCAATTTCGAAAGTTACGGACACCAGTTGGGCAACATGTCAGACACCCAGCGTGCGATCCTGTGCGATCCGCAGACCTCGGGCGGACTGCTGGTCGCCGTGCACCCGGACGGTGAAACCGGGTTTATTGAGCTTGCCGCCAGCCTGGGGTTGACACTACGCAGTTTCGGCCGGCTGCTGCCTGCCGCGGAAGATGCCGCCACGCCATTGGTGGAAATCGTCTGATGCAGACTGTCGACGACTATCTGCGTCTTTTTCTACAGGATGTTCCATTGATCGATGTCCGCGCCCCGATCGAGTTTGCCCAGGGAGCGTTCCCGAATGCAACCAATCTGCCGCTGATGAACGACGCCGAAAGGCAGGCGGTGGGCCTGCGCTACAAACAACAGGGACAGGACGAGGCCATCGCATTGGGCGAAACCTTGGTGGCCGGAGAGATTCGTGCGGCGAGAACAGCACAATGGGTCGACTTCGCAAACCGCCACCCGCACGGGGCGCTGTATTGTTTCCGTGGCGGCTTACGTTCCAGGATCTGTCAGCAATGGATCCACGAAGCCACTGGAATCCATTACCCCCGTGTCAGCGGCGGCTACAAGGCATTACGCCGTTTCCTGCTCGAGGCGACAGAACAGTGCATGACCGAGTCCAACACGGTGGTTCTTGGCGGCCGCACCGGAACCGGGAAAACACTGCTGCTGCATGAGCTTGCCAACCACATCGACCTGGAAAAAATCTATCACCACCGCGGGTCCGCGTTCGGTGCGCACCCCACTCCACAACCGACACAGATCGACATTGAAAACAAGCTGGCGGTCGAGTTGCTCAAGCTCAACGCACGCCGCCATAGCTCCATCGTACTCGAGGATGAGGCACCCAACATCGGTTCACGCCGCCTGCCACAATGCGTGATCGACAAGCTGCAGTCTTCGCCACTGCTGCTGCTCGAGGCCGACATCAAGACCCGGGTCGACAATGTCTTCGCCGAATACATCCAGAAGACACTGGCTGAATACCAGGAACTGTTCGGGACGGAAGCCGGCTTCGAACGTTGGGCACAGTACCTGACCAGCGTACTGGACAAGATTCAGCGCCGGCTTGGCAACGAACGTTACCGCGAGCTGAAAACAATCATGCACGCTGCATTGGACAAGCAGCGCAGCCAGCATATTGCCGACGACCACCGAATCTGGATCCAGGCACTGCTGCAGTCCTACTATGACCCGATGTATGACTACCAGCTGCAGAAGAAAACCCGGCGCATCGTGTTTCGCGGAGACTATGAAGCAGTACTGCACTACCTCCAGTCAACAGATAAACCAGCCACTGGCAACTAAGGCGTCGCTATTCCCTTACTGCCGCTGCAGCTTTCTGCTTAGTGAACCGGCGCACATAAACAACCTGTACTCTCTGCAATAATTCAATATAGAAACAAGCTTTTGTTTCAGGATATAAAAATCACTCTATGGATGGTTATTTGTATTGTGTTCGTGGAGGTGATTGCAATGCGTACAAGACAGTTCATTCGCTGCTTTCTTTTATGGAATCTTATCCTGCTGGCCAACCAGGCGATGGCAGATCCCTTACACGATGCCGTCAACAGCGGTGACATCGACAAGGTCAGCGCGCTGCTCGAGCGTGGAGAAAAAATCAACGCCATCGACACCAACGGCGATTCACCACTCGGCTATGCAGTGAAAACCAGGAATCAGAAACTGATCAAGCTCCTGCTCGAGCACAAGGCCGATATCAATCAGAAAAACTATGTCGGCAACACGCCGCTGATCGGTGCGATCGAGATCGGTGACATCGAAATCGCGCGGCTTTTGATAGAACACGGCGCTGACATCGATGTCAAGAACAACATGGGCGCCACCCCGAAAGTCATCGCCAAGGGAGTCAACAACAAAAAAATGGTCAGGCTGCTCAAACTGACCAGGCTGAAACGCTTGTTACGCAGCAAGCCGGCAGGCGAAGACAGCGTCGCCGGGTTTGAATAGGCGATCGAGGCAAACGCCACGCATTGCCTGCCATCCTTCTACTGCGGCGGACCAACTGCCTCTTGTCCATCTCGCGATGAATGATGGTAAACAGGACGGGTCAAACCAGCCCGCCCTGCTTCAACTCGGTTTTCAAATACGCATAATAAATCGGTGCGGCAATGACTCCGGCAATACCGAACAAGACTTCGAGTACAAGCATCGCCAGCAGGATCTCCCAAGCCTTGGTCTTGATCTGTGCACCGATGATTTTCGCATTCAGAAAATATTCCACCTTGTGAATCACGATTAGAAACAACAAAGAAATGACCGCCACCTGGAACGAGAAACTCAAGCTGACAATGACGATCACCGTGTTCGAAAGAATATTGCCGATCACCGGCAACAGGCCGAACACGAACGTCAGCATGATCATCGTCAGCAGAAACGGCAACTTGACCCCGAAGACGGGCAACAGGATTGCAAGGTAAATCGCGGTAAAAACAGTATTCAGCAATGCAATCCTGGCCTGTGCAAAAACCACCTGCCGAAAAGACAACGAAAGATTCTTTGCCCTGTCAGTCATGGCCGAGGCCAGTGGTCCCGGCTGATCGTGGCGATCGATTTCATGCAGTGCGATCATTGCTCCCAAAATCATGCCAATCAACACGTGCGCAAACATACGCAGGGTATTTTTGGTCACCGCGGTCACTTCACCGGCATGCGTACGCAGCCACTCGATCACTATCTTCTTTATTTCGGTGACATCCTGCGGGACTTTCTCCGCCAGCCAGCCGGGCAGCGCATTACGCGATGTTTCAAGGATTTCGGCCATTTTTTTCAGCAACGCCGGCAGATTTTCATTCCCGGTATGAAAATAGTGAACCAGCGCCATCGAAAACACCGTCAACACGATGATGACCACCATCGTCCACAAGGCAACGACCGTGATCTTTGCCGACCGGCGCTGGATGCGCATGTGGCGCATCAGGTAGGGAGCGGCGATGTGCACGAGTTCATGCACGACCAAGCCGGCAAGCAGTGCTGCCAGTAATTTCCACGACAACACAAACAACAGCACGAGGGCTGCAAAAAGATAAGCCGCAGCATCGATGTAGTTCTTTTGTACAGTAACTGGGTTCATAGGTCTTATTCTGTTTCTGAATTTTGCGCTCCATTCTAAACCCTGTGTGATGACAGGTAAACCTGTTGCCTGCCAGCCAGGATGTGTCACCGGGCGGTCACTGCAGGAGGATGGCGAGAAATACACGGCAGGACTTGAACCCCGCTTTTCGTATTGTTATCATCAGCAGCATCAAGATGCTGGCATCCAATCAGGAATCGCCGAAGTTCAGGTACTGTTTGCAGAGGCCACGACGATCTCTTCGGCTTTCGGCCGCGCACCAGGAATGTCGTGTCGACTCTGTTCTGCTCGTAAAGGATTCGTTATGCACTCAAATAAAGCCACTTTTGCTCTGCTGCTCGTCACCCTGGTTCCAGTGCTGCTTTCCGGCTGCAGGTCCAACGAACTGAAAAACATCATCGACTACCCGATAATGGGCTCGGGGAACCAGTCTGAAAAAGACGTTCGCCGGATCATTCTCAAGGCGTGCAAGAACCTTGGGTGGCGCACGAAACAGGGCAGAGGCCGGGAAATCATCGCCTCCTACCAACGCGGTAACAGGATGCTGATCGTCCGTATAAAATACAGTGCAAAATCCTACAGTATTTTTCACATGGACAGTTCCAACATCAAAAACACTAAAAAAGGCCGCGCACAGTACCACTCGCTGGTCAAGAAACTCAGCAGCCATATCCGCTCGCTGTCCACGGGGCTCTAGGTGCGTACAACGCACCCTACTTTGGGGCGTGATAGTTCCTTAGGGTAAATCCTTTGGTGTGCTTCGCACACCGTCATGACGAGGTAGGGCGCGTTGTACGCACCACACACCAAGGCAAATCAAATGGTACCACGTGGCGATTCTTCCACACACGACATTTTCTTGGTGTAAATCCTTTGGTGTGCTTCGCACACCGTCATGACGAGGTAGGGCGCGTTGTACGCACCACACACCAAGGCAAATCAAATGGTATCATGTGGCGATTCTTCCACAGACGATATTTTCTTGCTGTAAATCCTTTGGTGTGCTGCGCACACCGTCATGATGGAGCGGGATACATCATATATCCCGGCACCGTGCCAAATCGTATTGCATCACGTGGCGATCCTTCTACACACGATTCTTCCGTACCCTGTCATTATCCATATTGGCGCCCCCTTGCCTACGCACATCTCGGTCGCGAAAGCCACCCATGCCGCACCCTCGCTCCGTCTCGCGACGAACGCTGGTGAGAAATGCGGGCTAAAGTAATTCGCCGTTGAACCGATAAAACCTTACAACGGAACCCTACAACTCGTTCAGGATACGGTGATAAAATGCAAGCTCTGTTTTCTCCGGCGATTTTTCTGCTGAACCGGCTACGCTATTCAGTCAAATTCGGCCTTATTTTTCTGACCATCGTCGTGCCGCTGGCCATTGTCGGCAGCCTCTTGGTCACCTCGATCTCCGACAAGGTTCAACTGCTGCGAAACGAACACCAGGGGCTGGAATACCTGAAATCCATCCGTCCATTGATCGAAACCATCCCCCAACACCGCGGGCTGACCAACGGTTATCTGAACGGGCACGAGGCATTCCGCAACGCGCTGTTGGAAAAGCGCACCCTGATCGATCAGCAGCTTCAAGCGCTGCTGCAAGCAGACAAAAAGTTCCCGGCTTCGTTCAACACCACCGCAGCGCTGCACAAACTGGCATCGCACTGGCAGAAAATCAAATCGGGATCCGAAAAATGGACCCCAGAGAAGGCGTTCCGGGAGCACAACAGCCTGTTGTTGGACCTGAAAAAACTGGTGGCACAACTGACGAGCCGCTCGGGGCTGACACTGAATCCAGAGTTAAGCATCTACCACCTGGTCGACTCTCTCGCCAACAAGCTACCCGCCACCACGGACATGATAGGCCGCTTGCGTGGCCTGGGCACGGGCATCCTCGCCAAGGGAAAATTTACCTCGCACAGCCTGGTTCACCTGTCTTTGTACGCCGATCGCCTGGCAACCCAGACCCGGGCGCTGAACGACGCGATAGACATTATTCTACGCAGCGATCCGCAACTGAGACGACAGCTGCATGACGTCATCAAGCGCTATAGAACCGATATTGCAGAATTTGAATCCACCGTCGACAAGGAGCTGCTGAAAAAAACCAAGTTCACGATCACAAGTGAACGGTTGTTTGCCGAAGGCACCGATGCAATCACCAGTACGCTGGCCGTTTTCGACAAAATGCTTCCAGCACTGGACAAGATATTGCTGCAGAAGCTGCAGCAGGCCGAGACGAATAAGCACGCTACGCTTACAGGCATTGTCCTGGTATTGCTGCTCGCGTTCTATTTCCTGACTGCTCTCTATCTGTCGATACGTTCCAGTATCGATCGCATCGGCGATGCCGCGACTGCACTTTCCAACGGCGATTTGACCGCACACCTCCAACTGGAAACCCGTGACGAACTTGGCGAAGTCGCTGCACATTTCAACTCGATTGCATCCGGCTTCTCCGACCTGGTGCGCGGTATCGTCGACGCGACCACGATGCTTGCCGGTTCCGCCGAAGAGGTCGCCAGCGTGGCCAGGGAGAGCGCATTGAACGTCGATAAGCAGCGCTCGGAAACCAGTATGGTCGCCACGGCAGTCAATGAGATGAACGCCACGGTCAAGGAAGTCGCGGCCCATGCCAGCCATGCCGCTGAAGCCGCCACTGAAGCCGATCAGGAATCGAAATCAGGCAAACAAGTCGTCGAGCACGCCAAGGATGAAATCGCTCACCTGTCGCAGAACATTGAAAACGCCTCCCATGTCATCGAGCAGGTCGAAAAAAATACCGAAAGCATCGGCGCTGTCCTGGATGTCATCAAGGGTATTGCCGAGCAGACAAACCTGCTCGCGTTGAATGCGGCGATCGAAGCTGCCCGGGCTGGAGAGCAGGGCCGTGGCTTCGCCGTAGTGGCCGACGAGGTCCGCACGCTGGCGAACCGGACGCAGCAATCGACGGAGGAAATCGAGAAAACGATCGACCAGCTTCAGTCCGAAGCAGCACGTGCTGTCGAGACGATGCAGCAAAGCCGCGAACAGGCAAAGACCAGCGCTGACAAGGCGCAGGCGGCGGCAAAGTCACTTGAACAGATTACGGTTGCAGTGGAAACCATCAGCCAAATGAACATCCAGATCGCGGGTGCCGCGGAAGAGCAGTCCTCGGTCGCCGACGAAATCAACAAGAACGTGACCAGCATCAGTGAAATCTCCGAACAAACCGCTACGGGAGCAGAACAAACGACTCACTCCTCTGCCGAACTAGCAAAGCTCGCAGCGGAACTGCAAACCCTGATCAGCCACTTCAAAGTCGCCTGACACGCAGAAAAAAATCGACTGACGACAGGCCGGCGGCGATATTGCACGGCCGGGCCGGCAATGATACTATCTGTTGCTCAGCAACAATCAGGGTATCGACTCGATGAAACTGTTTTTCCGGTATTTTTTTCGGACGATCAGGACTGTGCTGGGGCCGATCCTGCTCTTTCTCGATAAAATCACCACACCGAAAAGCATGGTTCGCCCACAGGAAAAGCAGCGGCAGATCGACCAGCAGACAAAAAATCTCGTTCTGTACCAATTCAGAGCATGTCCCTATTGCATCAAGGTCAGGCGGGTCACAAAAAAACTGGCATTGAATATCGAGACCCGCGATGCACTGCGGGATCCACAAAGCCGGACACAGCTCGAACAGGGTGGCGGCCAGGTCAAGGTACCCTGCCTGAAGATCACCGACACGAGCGGCAACGAGACCTGGATGTACGAATCTGAACAAATCATCCGGTTTCTGGAGCAGTTGGTGCGCACGGCGGGTGATGCGCATGGTGCACCCTTTGGGGCGTGATATTTCTTTATCGTAAATCCTTTGGTGAGAATGGTGCGTACAACGCACCCTACCCCGTCGTGACGGTGTGCGCAGCACACCAAAGGATTTGCGGCAAGGAAATGTCGTCCGTGGAAGAATCGCCACGTGGCACCAACACCACGACAAATTCAAGAGTACCATTTGGTGATCCTTTCACACATGATCCTTTCAAACCACCTCATCATCGCAAAGATGCGGCACACCGGATTCACTGGCCGGCACCGCCGTTCGGTGGTACACTCCATACAGAGGCGCTTGTCAGTCCGGCCTCGCAGACATGAAAAATTGTTTACCCGTACTTTATGGTCGCCATACCCTTATGTGGATCCAGAGCACACTAAAACCGGTCGTTATCCTGTTGGCCATGCTGTCGCTGCTGCTGACCGGAGGCTGCAGTAACAAGGCACAGACCGGCTCGGTCGTGGGCAGCGTGCTGGGCGCCGTGGTCGGCGCCAGGTTTGGCAAGGGGCATGGTCGTATCGCCGCATCGATCGCCGGCTCACTGGTCGGCTCGTATATCGGCGGAAAGATCGGCCGTCACATGGACGAACAGGATTATTACCGTGCCCAGCACGCACTGGAGCACAACCGCACCGGCCAGGCCAGTTACTGGCGCAACAACCGGACCGGCTACCGTTATCGCTATCGCCCGGTGCGCACCTATTACCGCCGCGGCAGACCTTGCCGTGAATTCCATATCCGCAGCGAATACCACGGCACCGTTTCCACCCGCAGCGGCATCGCCTGCCGCACGGCAGACGGCAAGTGGTTGATAGTAAAGGGATGACATTAGAAATCATGCGTTGGCGGGGCGCCCCGGGATCACTTGAACAGGTCTAGCCCGCACTTCTCAGGTGATGCAGGCAACACATCCTACCGGAACGAGCCAAACTTAAGGTACAGCGACGGCAGCACCAGCATGTTCAAAACCGTCGAACTCAACAACCCGAACAGAATCACAATCGCCATGGGTGCCTGGATCTCACTGCCCGGCTCTCCGGCACTGGCCGCCAGCGGGATCAGTGCCAGGCCGGCGGCCAACGCGGTCATCAGAATCGGCACCAGCCGCTGCATCGCGCCCTGCCTGACCGCGTCGAGCTTCGTGCTGATCTTTTCGACTTCGTACAGCGTATGAATATGTGCGATCAGCATGACCCCGTTCCTGGTGGCAATCCCGAACAGGGTGATAAAACCGACAATCGTCGCGATCGACAACACGCCACCTGACAGGTACAGCCCGATCACCCCTCCGATCAACGCCAGCGGCAGGTTGATCATTACCAGCAAGGCATCACGTGCAGAGTGAAAGGCAACAAACAGCAACATATAGATCAACACGATCACCATCATACCAAACAACAGCAGCCTGCGCGTTGCCGCGGCTGCACTTTCGAACTGCCCTCCGAGTTGATAGTAATAGCCCTTGGGCAAACTGACGTGCCTGCTGATCGCAGTCTTGATATCATCGACCACACTGACGAGGTCACGGTCAGCGACATTGACCATTACCACG
>JALUUZ010000328.1 GCA_027021095.1 Gammaproteobacteria bacterium | reverse complement strand
CAGCGCCGGGCTGGAAAAACGCAACGGCTCCTCGTGTCTCGCAGCCTTGCCCTCGCGGCCGTGAGTGATATAAAGCAGCCTGCCTTCCTGCCTGACTTCCCAGTAACGCACCGACCGGCTTCCTTTATATTCCAACCGCAGGAAAACCTCCTGTACTGGCTGATCATCGCTATCGTCAGCAGCCTGTTCGCTGTCAGCGGTCAGCGCCGAACGCCGCACGGCGACCGTGCTCAAATCGACTATCGGTGCATCCTCGAGAGGATCGCCTGCCATCACCAGGCGCGCGCCCGGCGGCGGCCAGCAGACCTGCTCCCAATGCAGGTCTGTGCGCTCGCCGACGTACGACGGAAAGCGCGGCACCCCTGCCTTGGTCAACTCCTGGTAGCGAAAAGTGACGATACTGCCGATTGCAGGCGGTGCCTCACGTTCGGCGTCTGAAAACCCTGTGCCCAGCATGAACTCGGTGCCGTCCGGCAACAGGACCTGCAACGCACCCAGGCGACCCTGATGTTTGCCGGTTCCTGGAACATGGCCGGTCACCCTGGCCTCTGCATCATAAAAACTTTTGACCTTGAGCAGCGTCGCTGAACGTCCGCCGACATACATGGAACCTGGCTGCCTCAACATCAGCCCCTCGCCACCCAGGCGCTCGACACGTGCCAGTTCGCGGCGCAGAAAATCCTCGTCCGGACACACTTGGTGCCTGGCAACGGCACCATGCTTCGGCCGATGAGAGGCAAAGAGTTCCTCCAGGTACCGCAGCCTGTCTTCGAACGGCTTGTCGACCGCCGGCGCATCGAACACGATATACAACAGCGCCTGCCAGTTCCCGCCTTTGTCCTGCCGGCGCGTGATACTGACCGTAGACTGGAAATTCTGCCGGCCACCCCAAAGCTCACCGTCGAGCGGCACTTGCGGCAGATTCTCGACAAACCATTCGGGAGCCTGAAAACAGTTGCCCTGGCGCGAAATAAATTGTTCACCATCCCAGTAGGCACGCACCCCATCGAGTTTTTCACTGACCCACCAGTTATCCACCGGCATGCCCTCTTCCCACTTGTGCGCCAACAGCAGCCTGGGTGCAACCGCCAAGGACTGCCCGGCCCCGGTGGACACTGCAGCGGGCACATCGCATACTGGGGTATTTTCGGGCACGGCATTCGATGCCTCGATCACTCGCGCCTCCTCGACCGCGCTGCCCCGGTACGCCTTGAGATGCTTACAGGTTCTCAACTCGATCGGCAGCGACTGAAAGCTCCAGGCCGGACAGCTGCACGAATAGACACCACCGACATTCTTCAGTACGTAGTCTTTACTGCCGGAGCCGGGGACTGTGACTGACTCCCCCTCTGCGATGTCCGCCATGACTATCGGACTTTCTTGATTTCGCCATAGGCCCGGTAGAATCCGCCGCGTGCCGACTCCCGCAATTCGTCGACCACAAACCTGGCGCCTTCCTCACGCAGATTCTTTGGAAACTGCACGTTCCATTTCTTTTGATATCCTTCACTCAAGGCACGAACCCGCAGCTTCGATCCCTGCTTGTAGCACTCCAGCAGCACACCCTTGGAAGTATTGGACGTGGTGACGACCTGCCCGACCCGGGCAGCCCCGGAAGTGGACGGCGCTTTGATACTTTTCGGTTTGGGGACCTTGCCCTCCTTGGCCTCCTCGATCGCTTTCTCGCTGGCATCGATGCAAGTCAACGAACCGTTCGTGGTCACCAGGTACAGGCGCTGTTCGAAATACTGCATTGAATAGGCGGAACCACAACCGGTGGCCAGCTTCCACAGCCTCTTGCCGTTGGCGTCGAAACAGTAGACGGAAGAACTGCTGTCCCCGGCAAAAATAAATTTTCCGTCTTCCGTTGCCGCACAGGAATAGACCGTATCATCACAATCACAAACGACACCACGCTTGCCTTTCTTACTGACCTGGATCACCTTGTCGCACGTCGTTCCCACGTAGACAGCCGATTCCTCCTGCCAGCCGAACAACACTTCACCCTCCGTTTTGCGGTGCCAGATTCTAGAGCCGTCTTCCCAGTCATACATGGTGACACCATTGGAGTGCCCGTGATAGACCCCGATCTCATCGCAGCGCACCATCCAGCCGCTGGTCCCGTTGCTGGTGGCCGACCACTGTGATTCGTCCTCG
>JALUUZ010000327.1 GCA_027021095.1 Gammaproteobacteria bacterium | reverse complement strand
GAAGTACAACCGCTGCTGTCAGCCGCGCCGCTGCGATTGGCAGCCCCACCGGCACCAAGTACAGCCAGGCTGGCTACCGCGAGAATCCCGGCTGCGATGGCAAAACCCAGGCGGGTATTGGCCGTGTACTCATGCTTGCGCCAAAACAACCATGCATAAACCGGACAGGCAACCAGGTAAATCAGCGCCAGGAGACCCACTGCCGCAGACAACAGCCATACCACGATGAATACACCGATAAAAATCTGCCTTTGCCTGTCAGTGTATTCTGTGCGCTGCCAGGCACCGTACAGCCCGAGCGGCGGCAGGAACAAAAGCCAACCCAGCAGCAGAAAGTCGTCGGCATGCCAGCCTGGCGCCAGCGCCGACCGCGACCTGTCCTGCCCGGACGCGCCGGAGTCATTCATCGGCACACCCCGCCGTGATCTGGTAAAACTTGTAGTAATAAGTCATGTCGTGTACCGCCAGCATACCGATCATGCACCGAGTCGCGATGCGATCAACCGGGTCAGCTCGTCGAGACTGCCGCAGTCGTTGATCGCCTGTGCATCCACCAGTACGCGGTAACGCCCGTCCTGGCCAGCGAGAATCAGCGGATACTCTAATTGAGCAGCCGACCCCTGCAGGTATTTCCCGGGCTCGAATTCATCCTTATGCAGGTAGTCGATATCACAAGACAGTGATTCGATAAATTCCTTCCACTGGGTACGCATGCTGAAATTACCATGGGTTATCTTGCACAGATTGCACTGGTAGGTCGCCGGTGAAAAGATCTTGTGTGCGATATCGGCCATGGTATTGAACAGGCCCGAGTCGGCATTGTAGACGAACACCAGGCGCTGCGGTTTTTGTTGAACAGGCATATTCACCTCGTCGTTCGTGTTGGGGCATTGTGCACGCTGCGCACAGCATTTTCTCACAGGTGGCGGCGCGCAAACGGCACCAGGAACAACGCCAACGGACCGGTCAGTAATGCTACAAACACCCAGAAGCGGCGGCTTGCATGACGCAGTATCGCCATGAAATAGACCAGCAATACCGATCCCACATACCCAAGCAACACATAAAAATGAACCGAATAACTTTTCTCGAGCAGTACGTAATGAAAAACGATACCAAGAAAAATAAACGCGCCGTACCAGCCATTGTTCAGAAATGCCCGGAAACACCGCGCCGGTTCACGATCATAGACCAGGAACAACTGGTACCCGGCGAGCAATGCCGCTGTACCCAACCCGGCATAGAACGGGTAGGTCATCTGGTGCTTGTCGCCCACGAGCAGCAAGGCCAAAAACACACCGACCTGCAGCAAGCCGATGATCAGCCGGTACATATCGCCAAACAGGATGGCCGTCGACTTGATACCAACCTTGACGTCATCCTCCTTGTCCACCAAGGCATACATGGTATCATAGACCACCGTCCACAGCACCACGCCGACGTAAAGAATCAGGGTCTCGATCTTGAGTTCATCGTATGTCGCATACGCCATCGGTACCGACATCGCAAAGGCCATACCCAGCACTACCTGCGGCAAATGCGTAATCCGCTTCATCAATGGGTAGGTCATTGCCAGCAAAACCGCGCCGATCGACAGGTACATGCTCAGGCGATTCAGGAACAACACCACTAAGGCAAACGCCAGTGCCGCCAGACTGACAAAAATCACTACCGCTGTCACCGGTTTCATCCGGCCGGCCGCCAACGGCCTGTCGGCGGTACGCTTTACCCGCTTGTCGAAATTGCGGTCGAGAAAATCATTGATGGCACAACCGGCGGAACGCATCAGCACGACCCCGGCAACGAATACCAACAGGGTACGCAGATCGACGTTACCGTCGCTCGCCAGCCACAGCGCCCACAGCGTCGGCCACAGCAAAAGAAAAATACCGATCGGCCTGTTGAGGCGTGTCAGCAGGATAAAGTTTTCGAAACGCTTGTATAACAGCCCGGTCAAATAACTGAACCTGATCACCCAGGCGCTTGACATCAATCTGGTGGCCAATCTCGACACGAGTAAACAAACCCTCCCTCAATCCGGTGAGCACATGGCACCTACTGTCGGCAAAAAAATTTCATTGACCAGAAGCCCTTTTCCATGCAGGTAAAAAACCGAACGCCGTCCCCAGATCGCTGCGATGCCGGTGCTGCCAGGCAGACACAGGGCCTCATGAAACAGGCGATGCTGCCGGGTAAGCCGGCTTATCTGTATCTGGTCACGATACATTCCACGCTCGGCGAACAGCAGACCACCCAGCGGCCTGCTGCCAAGCCTGGCCAGGCGCCTTTCGGCGCCACTCAGTGTCGACAATGGTATCACAGTACGCGCATAAACGACCGGCACCGTCCCGCAGAGCAAATACACTCTGCGAATAAAACACCGGCGGTCCGGCTCCAGTTTCAGCAAACCGGCTTCAGAATAATCCGGCCGGGCGTAATGTTGCTCGAGCACCTGGACTGAAAAATCCCGGCCACAGGCCCGGCGGATCCGCGTGGTCAACGACCCCCGGTCCAACAACCAGTCCCGGACCGGCTGTGGAATCCGGTGCCTGTATCGATGGTCAGCCGGCCACCATACCGCGGGGCCGTGATAGCCGTCTGCCAATGTTCGCTCCACGATAAGACCTGTCCGCCATGCACAACGAATCAAAAGCTTAGCACAAGTCCCCTGGGCAAGGACTAAAATATAACAATACCAGGGTCAAACCTGTCTATCTCGTTCAAACCGTCGCATAACGCAGCGACTTACCGAGCCAACGGCGGATAATAGGGTATGCCTGCTTTTCATCCTGTTCGATCAGGCGCTCGGCGGCTTGTTGCACCGAATCCAAAAGCCCCTTGTCACGCCCGAGGTCGGCGATACGAAACTGTACCATTCCAGTCTGGCGCGCACCGAAGACCTCGCCTGGACCACGCAGTTCGAGATCGCGGTTGGCGATATAAAACCCGTCATTGCTGTCACGCATCGCAGCCAGGCGCTTGCCGGCCAGCTCGCTGAGTGGCGGCTGGTAAAGCAGCACACAGACACTGTCGAGATTGCCACGGCCGACGCGTCCGCGCAGCTGGTGCAACTGTGCAAGTCCGAGCCGCTCTGCATTCTCGATAATCATCAGGCTGGCGTTCGGCACATCGACCCCCACCTCGATGACCGTGGTCGCCACGAGCAGATCGATTTCCGCGCGTTTGAACGCCTGCATCACGCTGCGCTTCTCCTCTGTCTTCATCCGCCCATGGACCAGGCCGGTCCTTAAATCGGGAAGTTGTGACTGCAGCCGTGCCAAGGTCTCCTCGGCGGCCTGGCACGCTACCAGTTCCGATTCGTCGATCAGCGGGCAGACCCAGTAAGCCTGCCGCCCCTGTTTACAGTTCGCGTAAACCCGCTGCATCACTTCGTCGCGCCGGGTATCGGGCAGCACGACGGTCTTCACAGGCAGGCGTCCGGCAGGCAGCTCGTCGATCACCGAGATATCGAGATCCGCGTAGCTGATCATCGCCAGGGTGCGCGGAATCGGCGTCGCGGTCATGATCAGCTGGTGCGGTGCGAGACCCCGCCGACCCCCTTTCTGCTTCAGCGCCATCCGCTGGTGCACGCCGAACCTGTGTTGTTCATCGACGATGATCAGTGCCAGGCTGTTGAAATTGACCTGCTGCTGAAACAAGGCATGGGTGCCGACGACCAGCTGTGCCGTGCCGTCGGCGATCTGCGCCAGGGCCTGCTTTTTATCGGCTGCACTGATCCGGCTGCTCAGGTAGGCGACACGGCAGCCCAGCGCCTCGAACCAGGCACTGAAGGTCTGAAAATGCTGTTCAGCAAGAATCTCTGTCGGCGCCATCAGTGCGGCCTGGTGGCCTGCATCGATTGCCTGCAGTACGGCAACCGCCGCAATCAGCGTTTTGCCTGAGCCGACATCGCCATGCACCAGGCGCATCATCGGTGCCGGGCACGCCAGATCCCGGCCGACTTCCTCGATCACCCGCTGTTGCGCTGCCGTCAATGAAAACGGCAGGCTGGAAATAAACTGCGGCACCAGCCTGCCTTTCGTGTTCAGAGCACAGGCCTGAACGGCTTTCAGACGACGCCGCACCAGGCGCATGCTCAGACGGTGTGCCAGCAGTTCCTCGAAAGCCAGGCGCATGACATTGCGCGAATCGTCCACCAATTCATCGAGCGCCGCCGACGCCGGCGGCCTGTGAATAAACTCCAGCGCCTGGACCAATCCCGGAAGCTGCATCTGCTGCAGTATTTCCGCGGGGATCCAGTCCTGCATTTTTTCCGGTGCTGCCAACAGAATCTGCAAGGCCTGCTCGACCAATTTGCGCATCTTGACCTGATGCACCCCGTCGGTAAGCGGATAAACCGGGGTAAGGCAGGTTTCCTGCGGAGGCCCGTCTGCATCGTCAAACTCAGGGTGAACCATTTCCAGGCCGTGCCTGCCTGCCCGGCACAGTCCAAAACACCTGACTTGCTCGCCACTGCGCAGGCGCTTCTGCTGCAGAGTGCTGAAATGGAAAAATCTCAGCGTCAACGTACCGCTCATGTCCTCGATCCGGCACACCAGCATACGCTTGCGCGCATAGACCACACGGCTTTCGATCACCCGGCCTTCGACCACCGCCTGCCGGCCCGCCTCGAGGCTGGCGACAGGCACGACCCGGGTCCTGTCCTCATACCTCGCCGGCAGATGGAACAGCAGGTCCTGTACGGTATGAATACTCAACCGGGCCAGTTTTTCCGCGATCCTGTCCCCTACACCCGCCAGGCTGGTCACTGGAATATGGCTGACATCGGTATATTGGCTAACCAAGCTCAAACAACTGTCCTGCCACAAAATGAATCCGTGTACACAGAATAACATAAGACCATGAGTTAATTCGACAATTTCGACAATCCCCGGTATAGGCCGAAATCCATCTCGACTATACTCGAGAGTATGAACCAGAAACTGCAACCGTTGGCACTATGCCTGCTCGTGTCTGCCTGGCCGGCCGCGGCCGCTGCGGGCCTGATCGTCGGGATGATCAAGTCCGACAAAGGCAAAGCCGTGTCCCGTGTCAGGGTCAAAGCCTGGGACAAGGACCCGAATGGCAGAAAAGAACTGCTTGGACAGGCCATTACGAATCGCCGTGGTTACTATAAAATCCGTTACCGGGACAAACACTGGGACGGGTTGAAAAAAAACCAGCGGTTCACCGGCAATAAAGCTGTTTCGTTCGCCAACCCCGATGTCATGATCACGGTCGAAGTCTACGCCAGGAAACGCTGGGAAACCATCGCCCGATCGCGAGTCTACCGCGATACGGACATGAGAAAAACACTGCATATCGACCTTGACAGGGTTAGAAAAAAAGACGCCTACACGCGGCGAACGATCTATGGCGTCATCCGCGACCACCGGGGCAGAAGACTGCGAGGACTGACGGTTTTTGCCTGGGACAAGGACTGGGGAGACAATGTCGAGCTGATGGGAAAAAGCAGAACCAACCGCTATGGCCGCTACCGGATCGTTTATCGCCCTAAACGCTGGGATGGCCTGAAGCACGGTCCCTCGCTTGGTGTCACCGCGAATCCTGATATTTTTATCACCGTCGTCAACACACGTGACAACCGGTTTCTCGGCAGGAGTATTGTTTACAAAGATCACCCGCCCAACGAAAAACTCAACATCGACCTGCGTCTCGCAAAAATTCATAAGTAATTGTTTTATTTACATAAAAATAGTCAAAAAAACGTCGTGCAATTTTTTTTTCGAACATGCGTGCTGTAAGCTGTTGATTTAACGTATATTGAGCTGGCAATTAGACTACTAAATGTCCATTTTATTCCGCAAAATCCTGTGGTAGGATAGCTTTCAACTGGTGCAGCACTGACGAAGCCGGAAAATAAAAAACAGATAACAATAATAAAAACAAAATAGTAACAGGGAAATTTGCTATTTATCAGGCTGCAGCATGACTACTTACGGACGTACGGCTGACGCACAAAAACAACAATAAAGTCAGTAATAACAACAATAAAAAGCAAGTACGGATCTTGCACGGGAAAAGGCAGGATCGGGCAGGCAGCAAAAATCCGGCAGCAGCGCCGGCCGCCAAACGCCCTGGAAAGTAAGTAGTTGATACTAATAAAAATAATAAAATCAAGTCAATGCGTACGGAGGAGAATGGATTATGTTCAACCTGAACTATATCGACGAACAACTTCAAATCGCCCGCGAATGCAGTAAAACCAGCAAAATCACTTCCGCGGTCCTGTTCGTGATCTTCAGTTTTACGTTACTGGTCATGCTGCAAACCAGCGCTTTTGGATTCGATGCCCGTATCATCCTGCTGCCGGCAGCCGTGGTCGCCTTGTACGTCGCGGTATGGCGTAACGTCATGGTCATCGATGCCAACCGTGGAGTGATCGAAGTACGCAGAGGGCTGATCTATCCGACCTTCGTCAAAACCTACCAGTTGTGTGATTTCGACCGCCTGGTGATCCGCTATCATGTCTACAAGAAGTCGAAAAAAAACCTCAACGACCTGTTGAACCCGAACAAGCATTATTACCTGTGCCTGGTCGGCCATGAAAAGGAGTTCGTTGAAATCGACTACTTCACCGACATGCGCATCGCCCAGCTCAGGGCACGTAAAATCGCCAACTTCGCTGGACTGATCTACGATCAGCAGGCCTACCCGATCGAAGACTGAAACAACTCAGTCTCGAGGCTGCCCTGATGTCACTTGGTGTCACTTGGTGTCAGTGGTGGGGATAGTTACGTTGAGTTCAAGGATCTCGTAACTTCCTTCACGCTCCAGACTCATCTTGATGTCTTCATTGCTCGCCTTGGTATACTTTTTAATGACTTCCAGCAATTCTTCCCTCAATTGTGGAAAATATTCCGGGCTGTTACGGTTCGCACGTCCATGAGCAATGATCACCTGCAATCTGTCTTTTGCTTTCTGTGCACTGCCACGACGGCGCGGAGACCGGAAATAATCAAGTAAGCGCATAATCAACTTCCAAACAATCGGCTAAAAAAACCTTTTTTCTGATAATGCAAAAAACGATGGGGTAGATCCTCTCCAAGAAACCGCGCCACCGCGTCAGTATAAGCATCCCCTGCATCACTTTTTCCATCCAGCACAACCGGTACCCCGCGATTCGAAGCCATCAATACGGCTTCTGACTCGGGGACCGCCCCAAGCAGAGGAATATCCAGTAAATCCTGCACATCCTCCACACTCAACATATCGCCGTCCTTGACCCGTTTCGGGTTGTACCTGGCCAGCAGCAGGTGCTCCTTGATCGGCTCCATATTTTCGACCGAGCGTTTCGATTTGCTTGCCAGAATACCAAGTATCCTGTCCGAATCACGCACCGAGGAAACTTCCGGGTTGGTGACGATGATCGCCTCGTCGGCGAAATACATCGCAAAGTAGGCTCCGCGTTCGATGCCGGCCGGAGAATCGCAGATCACATAGTCGAATGTCTCGCGCAACGATTCGAGTATCATTTCCACCCCTTCCTGGGTCAACGCATCCTTGTCCTTGGTTTGCGACGCCGGCAGAATGTACAGGTTGTCCAACTGCTTGGCCTTGATCAAAGCCTGGTTGATGTTGGCATCACCTTGAATCACATTGACAAAGTCATACACCACACGGCGCTCACAGCCCATGATTAAATCCAGGTTGCGCAGGCCGATATCGAAATCGACCACCACCGTGCGATATCCCTTGAGTGCCAGACCTGCACCAAAGGCCGCACTGGTGGTGGTTTTCCCTACGCCACCTTTACCTGATGTGACGACCACTATTTTAGCCAAAATCGTGCCTCCTCTAAATCCACCGCCAAAACTTCATGTTAAAACTTTTCGATTGTGACCCGTTGGTCTTTCAAATAAATCTGTACCGACTGGTTCTTGACCTGGCTCTCTATCTCCTCGATTACACGATAATAACCAGCGATCGAAATCAGCTCGGCCTCCAGGTTGCGGCAAAAGATACGCGCACTCTCATCCCCGTGCGCACCGGCGATCGCACGCCCGCGCAGCATCCCGTAGACGTGGATATGGCCGTCGGCGATCACCTCCGCCCCGGGGCTGACTGAATTCAGAATCACCAGGTCACTGTTTTTCGCATAAACCTGCTGCCCTGAACGTACCGGGTGGTAGATCGTCTTGCTGAACGAAGCACTGGCGGGCGAAGCCGCTCTGCCCGCTGCACCGGAACCGGCGCTGGTGTTTGACTGGGAATAAGACGAGCCGCCGGAATCAGCGGTCTTGCTGAACCTGTCGGGCAGAATACTCAATCCAGCGGCCTTGGCGTCAGCCAGCTGTGCATCGCTGCCATTACGTACCCCGATCAACGACAGATTGTTGCTTTGTATGGCTGAACATAAGCCGGTGAAATCCAGTGCTTCCGTTGAAGCCCTGACTTCGGTCAGGTCCAACGCCAGTGGCGCCTGGTGAAAAAAATCCGCTGCCTGACGCACCTTCCGGTCGAGCTGCTGCGCGAAAAAGCGTAGATCCGTCTGCAGCAAACGCAACTCGATCATCGTGATCACGCTGCCCTTGAGTTCAAAACAGGGTACCGACTCCCTGGCCGGCTGTTTTGCCCTGTTTTTCTCTTGAACCGAATCAGTGTGCATCAGAGTCCATCGTGCAGCAAGTCAACACCTGCAAAGCCTGGCTGAATAAACCGGACCAGCAACCCCCGGCATGGTCCATCGCAAATCTGTACGCTTGTTAAGCATTATACTATATCCACGTCATTTTGCATTACAAACCGGATTTTTTCTGGAAATTCCTTTGTTCGATTTTCTCCAACTGCATTTGCAATCGTTTGGCTGATACAGGAAACGCCGTCTTTAACTCCTGCGCGAACACCGAGACCCGGAACTCCTCCAGCATCCATCGCAGGTGCTCGACCTCTGCCAACAACACAGCCTCGTCAATCGCTTCACTCGCTGCAAGCATGTCATACTGCTGTTGCCAGGGCTTCACTTTCGCGTCCAGTTGGCTGTCCTTGTGCGGATGCATGAGCAGTCGCTGCTGGCGCTTGCTTACGGCTCGCAGATAACGCGGGTAGTGCAGCAGGCGCGCATAGTCGATGTCGGCCAGGAAATCTTCATACACCAGGGACTGCAGATGTCTGCGCATGCTGTCGTTCATCCGGCCGGAGACGATCTGTTGATACAGCTCCAGGGTTTCACGCAGCGCGCGGCAGGCGCGGTTTGCCTCTGTCACCAGCCCCTCTGTCGCGCGCCGGCAGGCCAAGGTAAAACTTTCACGGTGACGAATAGATTCCGGCCGCCAGTCACTGCCAAGCAATACATGCCTGACGATCAAGTTCACCAGTTGCTGCTTCAAGCGCTCGCCACTGCCGACAGCAGCATACAGCATCGCAATCGACTTGAACGCCGGCAGATTCTTCTCCAGGTAGCGGAGTTCCTTTTTGTGCAACAGCGCAAACAAGCCGCACAGCCCCCCCGGCAGCAATGCTTCGGCCTCGGCACGGCTGCGGCATTCGCGCAGTTCGACCTTGTCGCCGACCGCGACAAGCGTCGGGTACAGCTCGATATGCATGCCCTGTTCGACCCGCCTGACTACCTCGGCAAGTTCACCGAAATCCCAGTCCTGCACACAGTGCGGTGACGACGGCGCGGTCTCGCTGTCCGCGGCCATCACCCCGGCTGCACCAGCCTGCTCACTAGCCTTGGGCGGCGAGGCTTGACCTGCCAGCGACTTCAACGAATCCGCGGTATGAATCACGCGACCCCGGCTGTCGATCAAGTGATAATGCATCCGCAGGTGTGCCGGTAACCGTTCAGGCCGCCAGTCCTGCAGCGAAAGCGCAACCCCGGTCATCCGCCGCAGCTGCGCCGACAACTGTTCCAG
>JALUUZ010000326.1 GCA_027021095.1 Gammaproteobacteria bacterium | reverse complement strand
GAACAAGGCCTGGAACTGCTGCTGGCGGCTCACCGCGAAGACCCGGCGAACAGCAGGATCACCATCGACCTGGCCGAGTTTTATCTCAACCGCAAAGAACTGGACAAGGCCACCGAGATACTGGCCACGCTGAGCGCAGAAGACAGAGCGAAACCGGAAGCCGCTGCACTGCTGATCCGAACCCGGCTCGTCGCTGACACCGAAAACGCACCGCCTGAGGCGGCACTTGAAGAAACACTGCAGGCCAACCCTCGTGCATCACAGGCACTTTATCTGCTCAGCCTCCACAAGGCATGCGCGGAAGACTACGCGGCGGCGATGGAACTGTTGTTACGGTTGCTGAAACAGGATCCCGGTTACAACGACGGCATTGCAAAAAAAACATTGATCGACCTCTTCGCCCTGCTCGGCAACGAGGGTGAGCTGGTCAACACCTACCGCCGCAAACTGGCAAGCCTGCTGCACTAGCCCGCAACAGGTAGCGACGATGATCAACAGCGAACTCAAGACACGCGATCTGTCCGTAGTCTGGCATCCGTGCACACAGATGAAAGACCACGAATGGCTGCCGCTGATCCCGATCAAAAGCGGCCGGGGAGTCTATCTCGAAGACTACGACGGCAAACGCTATCTCGATGCCATCAGTTCCTGGTGGGTCAACCTGTTCGGACACTGTAACCCGGCGATCAGCCGCGCAATCGAACAGCAACTCGATCGGCTGGAGCACGTGATTCTGGCTGGTTTTACCCACGAACCTGTCGTGACACTGTCTGAACGCCTGGTGTCGATCACCCCGGCAGGCCTGGACCGCTGCTTCTACGCCGACAACGGTTCTTCAGCCGTTGAAGTGGCACTGAAAATGAGCTTCCACTACTGGCTCAATCAGAACCAACCCGAAAAAAACCGTTTTATCACGCTGAGCAACAGCTACCACGGCGAAACGCTGGGGGCCCTTGCGGTCGGGAATGTCGAACTTTACAAGGAAACCTATAAACCGCTGCTGATGGAAACGCTGGTCGCGCCAAGCCCCGACTGCTACCACCGCGAAGCCGGCGAAGACTGGGAAAGCCATACGCGCAAAAGGTTCGAAGACATGCTGGCACTGCTGGCGCAGCAACACGACCGAATAGCCGCGGTCGTCGTCGAGCCGCTGGTACAATGTGCCGGCTCGATGCGCATGTATCATCCTGTCTATCTTTCGCTGTTACGCCAGGCCTGTGACCGCTACCAGGTTCACCTGATCGCCGATGAGATCGCGGTCGGCTTCGGCCGCAGCGGCACCCTGTTTGCCTGCGAACAGGCCGGGATCACACCGGACTTCATGTGCCTGTCCAAGGGACTGACCGGGGGCTACCTGCCACTCGCTGTCACCCTGACCACCGACCGGGTCTACCAGGCCTTCTACGACGACTACACCAGGCTCAATGCCTTCCTGCATTCCCACTCCTACACCGGCAACCCGTTGAGCTGCAGTGCGGCACTGGCAACGTTGGACTTGTTCGAAAAAACCGACGTACTGCAGCACAACAGCACACTGGCCCGCCACATGGCACGACAGGTCGAGACCCTGCGCGATCACCCGCACGTGGGAGACGTCCGCCAGACCGGCATGATACTGGCGATCGAAATGGTCAAAGACAAGTCCACGCTGACGGCCTTCGACTGGAAAGAACGGCGCGGACTGAAAGTCTACCAGTACGGCCTCGATCACGGCGTGCTGTTGAGGCCGCTGGGCAACGTGGTCTACTTTATGCCACCCTATGTCATCACCGAAGACGAAATCGAACTGATGTGCAAAACGGCGGTGGAAGGAATCCATCTCGCCACTCGGTAGCCGGACCGCTGTGCGTATTCCAAGAATCCACACCCCCCAACCCCTGGACGGCGTGACGACGGTGTTGCTCGAACCGGACACCTCCAGCCACCTGGTCAATGTCCTGCGCCTGAAACGCAACAGCCGCTGCATCCTGTTCAACGGTGACGGCAACGACTACGACTGTTATCTCGATGTGGCCGACAAACGTGCGGCCAGGCTGGTGATCGAGTCGTCGCGGCGGAACCTGGCAGAAAGCAGTCTGCGGATCACCCTGGTCCAGGCCATCGCCCGCGGCGACCGGATGGATTACCTGCTGCAGAAAAGCGTCGAACTCGGCGTGCGCCACCTGGTTCCCGTGTTTTCAAAGTACACCAACGTAAAGCTGCCGGCGGACCGCCTGCCGCGCAAACTGGCACACTGGCGGAAGATCCTCATCAGTGCCTGCGAGCAAAGCGGGCGTTCGCGGATCCCTGAACTCAGCACACCACAACCGCTTCAAACAGCACTGCAGACGCTGCCGGACCAGGCTTCCCGGCTCGTCTTACTGCCGGACGCGCACCACGGCATGCAATCCTTGAAAAGAAACGATAGTTATATAGTACTGGCCGGACCGGAAGGCGGTTTTTCGGCAGCCGAGGCCGACATGATCCAGCAGCAAGGCTTCAGCGCGCTACGGCTCGGGCCGAGAATACTGCGCACGGAGACAGCGGCCATGGCGGCGGTCAGTGCACTGCAGGGACTGTTTGGAGATTTCCGCTGACTGCGACGGTCCAATGGCACGCCTTGGCTGGCTCCCGCCCGATCGGCGAGCCAGTGTGTAAAAACCTCTTCGCGTGATGTGATACGACCTGTCGTGGCGGCGGTGCGTACAACGCACCCTACCTTGCTGTTTGGAGATTTCCGCTGACAATTGGCTTGGGCGCGCCCGGCACACCCTACTTGCCTTTCAGGCTGCGCAGCATCGATTCGATCAGGTCGGGATCGGGAATGATCGCCGGGTCGCCGTGAACGTGTACATAACTCAATATCCCGCGCTCCGGGCTCTTTGACATCGGCGTCACGATACTTTCGTCCACCTGGATCAATTTCGGCTTTCCGCGCACCACGATACTGAAAAACGGTAAATCACTCTTGCCGCCCAGCGCATTCAGCACCAGCACCCATTTGACGCCACTGGTCTCGGGGCTGGCCGCTTTGCCGATCATCGTCTCATAGGACACCAGCGGGATCTTCAACTCGCGCCACTGGATAAAACCGAGCAGCCACGCAGGCGCGCCTTTGACCGGTGTCGGCTGTGTATAATGAACCACCTCGGCCACATTGGCGTTGGGCAACAGGATCGTGCCATCCTCGATCGGAATCAACAGGCTGTGAACACGGATTGAGTAATTCAACATGGTATCTATACCACCCTATGGCAAAAAGAGATTCAGCATCCCAGGAGCTGCACGAGCTTCCTGCTCAACCCGGTCGGGTCGGCACTGAATCCCACCAGGCCGGTCGACCGTGCATGGTCCGCCATACTGCTGACCACACAGGACTCCGCATCCTGCGCCCAGACCGTACCGCCATTGTGCGCGATCGCCTGGATCCCCTTGATTCCATCGTTTCCCATGCCGCTGAAGATGATCGCGCCTGCTTTTTTTCCATAGCGCCTTGCCACCTCGATCAACACCTTGTCGATCGACGGCGTATAGGTCGTCTTTTGTACGACCGGCTTCAGTTTGATCCTGCCCTCGGTGTCGAAAGACAGCAATTGTTTTACCGGTGAAACCACCAACTGGCCGTTCTGCAGCATTACACCGTCCTGCGGACTGCTGACCTCGAGGCTGCAGACCCGGTCCAGCTGCTCTGCCAGCAAAGGCACGAACCCGGCACCGATATGCTGAGTCAGTACGAATGCAATCGGCAGGTCCGGGGGCAGGTTCGACAAAAACTCCTTGACCGCCTGCGGACCGCCGATCGACGCCCCGAGCACCCAGACCCGGTCCGCATCCATCGCCTGCCGGCGTTTCGCCTTGCGCCTGGCCTTGGCGATCAGCGCCCTGGCACTCGGCTGCTGTCGTTCCTTCACCTCTGCCCGGCTGCCGTCGTCCGTCGCCGATGCCTGCTGCCGGTCCTCACGGCACTGCCGGTCACCGTCGCCCTGCCGGTTGGACGCTGCCGTCGACAAGGCATACAAGTCTGCATTCTTCGCCGCGCTTTTCGAAGCAAGCCTCTTTCGGTATTTGCTCAGGTCGATCCCCGGTTTGCGTCGTGTCGACACAGTTTTTTTGACCTGCCGGCCCCGGGCACTGACCAGGTTTGCCGGTTTTGGCAATGCGGACACCGTGCTCTCCCTGGATTCAGTACGGTCCTCGGCAACGGCACGCTTCGCGGTGCGCTCGTCTGCTGAAGCAGTCGTCGCATCGGCCTGCCTGTCAGCCTCGTCCCGCTCGAAAGGCGTGTGCTCGACAACCCGCCCGCGCGGATTGTTCGTGGCCAGGTCCACCAGCTTGCTGGCCAGCCGTTTTCCCCACGCCGACCCGCCGTTGCTGTGCTTGTTCCTGGTCGCGGCACTGTCGTTGAACAACACCGGCAGGCGGGTCTTTTCCATCAACACCTCGAGCGCCTCGATCCCGTGCTCGTCCGACTCGTCCAGGTCCACCAGCAGTACATCGGCGATCTGCCGTGTGGCGGGCCTGGCGATAAAGCTGTGAAGTTCTTCTTCCGGCACCACGTCGAGATCGTTCGATTCGAGAATACTTTTCAGGTTCAGGCGCTGCCTGGGAGATCTGGCAAGGATTGCCACTCGTAGAGTTTCTGCCACCGTATTAACCGTCCTCATTCTGGTTTTTCAACAAACCCTGTATACGCTGTAACAAATCAATTTCCTGGTAAGGTTTCCCCAGGTAGTCATCGACACCGATCCCCATCGCCCGTTTGCGATGTTTTTCACCGGTGCGTGACGTAATCATTATAATGGGAATACGCTTCAATTTCGAGTCATTACGTATGTACGAGGCGAACTCGAACCCATCCATTCGCGGCATTTCTATGTCCAGCAGGATCAGGTCCGGCGTTTTTTCCTCCAACATCGCAATCGCATCCACGCCGTCCTTCGCACTGATGGCCTCCATCTCGTTACGTTCCAGCAAGCGCGTGGTGACCTTGCGCACGGTAATCGAATCATCGACCACCATGATCGTCGGCTTGGTGCTGGTCACGACATGGCGATCAGCCTCGCGCCGCTGCACCGAGGCCGCCGCGGTCATCGCCGCGCTCATCCGGATCAACACATTGGTATCGAGAATCAGCACCACACGCCCGTCGCCAAGAATGGTTGCGCCGGAAACACCGCGCACGGTACTGATCTGCGGCCCGACCGACTTGACGATGATTTCACGGCTGCCAAGCAGGTTGTCCACCTGCAACGCAGCCCGGTGATCACCCGAACGCACCAGCAGCACCGGCAACACCTTGGCCTGCTGGGTCGACGGCTCGCAGCCGAGCAGGTTGCCAAGCTTCTTGACTTGATACTTGTTTTCACCGTACTCGAGCTGCCGCTTCGGGTCTTCATGGTATTTTTCCAGTTCGTCGTGGCTGAGCCGCACGATGCCCTCGATCCCGTTCAATGGAATCGCATAACTTTCGTCACCGACCTCGGCCAGGATCGCATGATTGACCGCCATGGTCAGTGGCAGCATGATCGTAAAAGTGACGCCTTTGCCACGTTCCGACGCGATGTCCAGGCTGCCTCCCAGCTGTTTGACCTCGCTGGCCACGACATCCATCCCCACGCCCCGTCCGGAAATCTGCGTCACTTTACGCGCGGTACTGAACCCGGACTCGAGAATGAACTGCAGTATGTCATTGTCGGTCACGTCACTGTTCGCGTTCATCAGTCCCTTCTGGATCGCTTTTTCGCGTATCGCCTTGATATCGACCCCGGCACCGTCATCGGAAATCTTCAGCATCACTTCCGAGCCCTGCCTGGAAATCTCTATCCGTAACCGCCCCTTGACCGGCTTTTTCAGCGCCTTGCGCCGTTTCGGGTCCTCGATGCCGTGTGAAATCGCGTTGCGCAGCATATGCTCGATCGGCGCAGTGATCCGCTCCAATACCGTACGGTCGATTTCGCCCTGCTCGCCGATCACCTCCAACTCGGCTTCCTTGTGCAGTTCCTTACAGGTCTGCCTGACCAGGCGCCGCAACCGTGTGACGATCTGCGAAAACGGAATCATCCGGGTACGCATCAAGCCTTCCTGCAGCTCGGTATTGACGCGTGACTGCTGCAACAGCAAGGTGTCCGACTCACGAATCAGGTTGTCCAGCAGGCCCTTGATGCTGGAGATATCGTTGATACTCTCACTCAGACTGCGCGACAGCTCCTGCACCTGGGAATAACGGTCGAGTTCGAGCGGGTCGAAGTCACTGCGTGATACACCCTCCTGCTCGTAGCGGTAGAGTATCTGCGCTTCCGTCTCCATTTCCAGCTTGCGTAACTGTTCCTGCAGGCGTGAAACTGTGCTGCCCATCTCACCCAGGTTGGCATTGAACACAGTGTTCTGCTGTTCCAGCCGGGAACGGTAGATACTCACCTCGCCGGCAAAATTCACCAGGTTGTCCAGCAGGTCGGCGCGCACCCGGACCACGTCCTGCTGTCCGCCTGCGGTAGCCGTCCTCGCCTCATCGGCAGTGCCTGCAGTCTTGGCGGCCGGTGCCTGCACCGCTTTACGCAATGGCGGCGCCGACGGAAAGTCGACCAGCTCAGCCACTTCCGTTTCCGGTTCGGCATCTTCTTCGAACGCCGCAGGTACGGGCTCCTCCGCCTCCGGTTCTTCAACGACCGGCTGTTCCGTGTCGGGCACGCCGGCAACCGGCTTGTCACCATCCTGCGCCGGCGCCCGGCCGGTACGCAGTAACTCGAGTTGCTCGAGCAACTCAACCGCTGGATGAATCACTGCACGCTGCTGCGCCAGCTCGAGCATGTTATACAGCCGGTCGACCACCTGGTGCAGCATGTCGACGATCGCTTTCGAGCCTTGCAGCCGCTGCTCGGAAATATCAGTCAGCAGCGACTCGACAGCGTGGCTCAAATCGCCAATGGCTTCGATTCCGGCCATCCGTGCACCCCCTTTCAGGGTATGCAGTTCACGCTGCAGTTCACCGACCACATTCAGGTCCGTTGGCGCCGCCTTCAGCTTCTGCAGGATCAATTCACTGGTATCCAGAATTTCCGACCCTTCTTCCAAAAAAACCTCGAGCAGCTCTGCATCATAGTCCGCACTGTCCTGCAACGCAGGCTGACCGGCCCCCTCGTCACCGACGTCTTCCTGGCCGAGCCGCTGCTCTTCGATCGCCAGTTCAGTCTCGTACAAGCCCTTGATCTTCTCGATCAGCGGGCGGGAATCAGGTGCCGCCTGCACGACCGGCTTGTTGACCTGCTCCAACATCACCTCGATGTACTTGACCGCGGTCACCAGCGCCTGCATACCATCGGACACCAGTGCGTTTTCATTCCCCATCGCGGTCTTGGTGTATTTTTCAAGAATCCCGGCGATCTCGGCAATCTCGGAGGCACCTGCCATGCGCGCGCTGCCATGCAGCGTGTGCAGCGAGCGGATCAGCTTCTCGGTCACCTTGTTCGGGCCGCTGCTCTGCTCACAACTGTCGATATACGCCTGGACTTCGGCCAGGTGGCCTTTCGACTCCTTGCTGAAGATCTCATACAAGGTTGCATCCATGACCTCGACGGCCTGTTGTTCACGGCCGCCCCCAGTATCCGGCTCCACGGCAGGCGCGACTTGAGCAACCGGTTCGGGCACCGGTTGCTGGGCAGGTTTTCCACCCTGTTTGCCGCTCTCTACTTCATCGAAAGCACGCTGCTTCAGGATTTCGACATCGATTCCCGGTGCTTGATTCGACTCGACCGCATCGATCAACACCGGCAGCGTGTCGGCCGCCTCGCTGACCAGCGCAAGCATGGTGTCGGTGACCGGAATCGTCTTGTCCAGCACCCTGTTGATCATATTCTCGAATGCCCAGGCAAACTCACCGATCACACTGGCTCCAACCAGCCTGCCGCTGCCTTTCAGCGTATGAAAAGACCGCCGGATCCTGCCCAGCGACTCGAAATCGTTATTGTCTTTTTTCCATTTCGGCAGCAGTGCCGTGATCACTTCCAGTTCTTCACGCGCCTCCTCGACGAAAATAGACAAAATATCATCATCGACTTCCTCGAGCAGCTGTTTCGACGCCGCGGCAGCCTCCTGCGCCTTGTCTCCACCCTGTGCAGCGGGCATTTCCTGTTCCGCAGGCACCGGTGGCTCCCCGGCCTGCAACGTCTCATCGGCCACGGCTGGAACGTCGAGATCACCGAGTACGATTTCCTCCACACCTTCCTCATCCTGATCTCCGGCCTGTGGCTCAACGGCACCGGAATCCGCTTGCACAGACGGCTCTTCCTCCGGTGCGAACGACACACTGTCGATCGACTCGATCACGATCTCTGGCTCAGCCTCGTCCGGGCCCTCGGCCGCAGCCGGTGTATCACCCTCCACCTCTTCCAGGCTCAGTGAAAGCTCCGGGGACTGCTGCTCAGCCGGAGCCGGCTGTTCTTCGAGCGGCTCTGCCGGTGGCTGAAAACCAAGGTTCTCCAAGGCGTCGGCGGCCACGGCAAGAATCGAGTCTGCTTCAGGGCGCTGTTCACTGACCGCCTCAAGATAATATTCGACGCTGGCGATGGTATCGGCAATCGCATCGAGCTGGGTGGTCTCGGGACGCGCTTTTTCTGCAATCAACTCTGATTCGACGTAACTCTTGATGACCCCGAGATAGCGTGCCGGCTCATCGAAACCGATGATCTTCATCCCCCCCTGTACTTCGGCAAACAGCCTGGGCACTTCCTCCAGTGCCTCGTAATCCCAGGGCGCTTCGATAAAGGTCACGATTGCGTCTTTTATACGCGTGATATTGACACCAATCTCACTAAGCAGTGTATGGTGAATCTCCCTGACATCCTCGGAATGCAGCTTGACCGCACTGCCGGGATCGTCCTCTGTCTGTTCACCGCTTTCAGGCGCTCTGTTCTTCGCCAGCCGATCGAGTGCCGCCTCGACATTCAACAGTTCACGCGCAACACCCAGCAGCAACTGCTCTTCGGGTTCACGGGTACCGGCAACGATTTCCTGCAGGATCGCATCCTGGTCCAGGATCAGCTTGCGCTGTACACCCAGGTTCAGCATACCCAGCGTATCGGCAATCTTGTGCAGGATCTCAGACTGGGCATTCAGGTCATCGGTATTCTTGCCCTTACTGCGGATAAACAGATCGAGTGCATCCTTGACCAGCGTCAGGTGTTCGCGGATCTGTGCCGAGACAGTTTCCAGCATCTCGGCATTCGGTCCCCCCAGGCTCCGGCGTGCAATTTCCAACTGCTGCTCATCCTCGACCACCTTGGCGAGATTGAATTTCTGTTTGATCTCGGTCACCTTGGGACCGGTAGACGTGGCACGTGCCACATAATACAGAAGATTTGCCAGCAGATCGGCCGACGGCTTGTCGATCAGTGCCTGCTCCCCTTCATCGATCAGACGTTTGACTTCGCGGTCGACCTGGCCGAGCATTTTGTTCACCGCCACACTGGGAGCCAGGCCATCGTCCAGCAGTGCCTCGAGAAAACCACCACACACCCACCAGACCCTGACCACCGCGTCCTGCTCGCACGCATCCTGCAGTTCCTTGATATAGCCAGCCAGTTTCGCCAGGTTGGCCTTGGCATCCTGGTTACGATACCAGCCCAGCAGGCTGATCTGAAAATTATGGCGCAGCTTCTTTGCCAGTTCCTGTCCACCGATACCACTTGCACTCGTGGTCACCGGGACGCTGACATTGGTATCCAGTCTGGGTGAAAACAACGTGCCTTCCGACAACGGTTCCTCGCCACGTGCTGTACGCAGGTCGTTCAACAACGGCAACAGAACCAGTGGATCATCCTTCAGCCCGGCCTGTACTTTCTCGAGATAGTCAGGCAGCTGGATCACACCGTGCATCAAAGCTTCGAAAGCGGCTTCCCTGTTTTTGACC
>JALUUZ010000325.1 GCA_027021095.1 Gammaproteobacteria bacterium | reverse complement strand
TCTGTGCACGAGGACCGGTCTGTACAGGCGCGGGTCGTGGACGGTGAGCTCCTCGATAGAGAAATCGGTGCCGGGGATACACAGCGGTACGCGGGTTTTACGATGGATGGACAGTTTGAACGTCATCCTGGATTTTATCAGCGTTCTGCTGCCGATCCTGCTGCGCAGCAGGAGTATGCAATCCATCTCTATAACGATACTTCACGCCTGGGAGGCGCGGCCGATCAGCGTATGCGTACGATCGACCTGTTTGTCTGAATCACGGTGTTTCCCTCGTCCCCTGGACCTGTTCAGGTTTTTCCGTAATAATAGAGGCGTTTTTCGTTATTCCAAGCAGTGGTGCAACCTGAGACGAACAGAAAGGAGTGGTGATGCCAGAGTGCCTGTTTTGCAAGATTGCCGCGGGTGAGCTTGACACCGAGCTTGTCTACGAGGACGAGGAGGTCGTTGCCTTCAATGACTTGAACCCGCAGGCCCCGATCCATGTCCTGGTGATTCCCAGAAAGCATATCGCGACATTGAATGACCTTGAGCCCGCTGATGCCGGCCTGGTCGGCCGCCTGTACCTGGCTGCGACAACGCTGGCCAGGAAAAAGGGGGTCGATGATTCGGGTTACCGTACCTTGATGAACTGCAATGCCGATGGTGGCCAGACGGTTTTTCACCTGCACCTGCACCTGCTCGGCGGCCGGCGCATGGGGTGGCCGCCAGGCTGACAGGGACCGGCACGTCAGGCGGCGATGATTTTGTGATAGCTGGCCAGCCGCCGTGCAGCGATCTTTCCCTGTTCGACGGCCTGCTGCAGCGCGCAGCCGGGTTCCTGCCGGTGGCGGCAGTCGGCAAAACGGCAGCGTCCAAGGTAGGGCCTGAACTCGACAAACCCCTGCGCCACCTGGCGTGTATCCAGGTGTTCCAATCCGATGTCACGCACACCGGGTGAATCGATGATATGGCCGCCGTGGCTTAGTGTATAGAGTACCGACATGCTCGTGGTATGACGCCCGTGCGAGGCGCTGCTCAGTGCGTTGGTCTGGATACGGCGCTGTTCATCGAGATCCGGAATCAACCGCAGGGTCAGCGAAGATTTTCCTACTCCGGACTGGCCGGCGAAAATACCGGTTTTCGATGCCAGGCAGCTGGTCAGTGTCGGCAGCCCCGCGCATTGCTTGGCACTGGTGAAATGCACTTGGTAACCCAGTGCCTGGTAGTCCTGCAATTGGTACGGAGGCGAGTCAGTGCTGAAAGCCTGCAGCAGATCGATCTTGTTCAGCACGATCATCGGCGTGATGCCGGCATGTTCCGCAATGACCAGGTAACGGTCCAGCAGCTCCAGTCGTGGCTCCGGTTCACATGCCAGCACGATAAGCAACAAGTCGATGTTGGCGGCAAACAGCTTGCTGTTGCCACCGGACAGCGATTTGTCAAGCTGGGTCCGGCGTGGCAGCACGGCCAGCAGGCTGGCTGTATCCGTACCCTTTCCCGGCTCGATGATTACCTGGTCACCACAGACGACGGGGCCGACATGCTGACGCAGCAGTGCCTTGTGGATACGCTGTTGCCGGTCCTTGACTATCGCGATGCGGGGTTGCTGTGAAATCACCAGCGCCTGTTCGAGGCCAGGCCTGGCAGTGCCTTCCAGAAAGGCCTGGACCAGTTCGCGGCGGTTTTTTTCGATACGGTTTTTTTGCTGGTCGTTGAGCCGCCTTTTAGCCATTGTTGCAGAGCAGGTCGATGCGGGCGGCGCAGATGAAGTCATTGTCCGACAGGCCGCCGATCGAGTGAGTGCTGAAGTGGATGACACACTTGTTGTAACTGACGACCAGGTCCGGATGGTGGTCCTGCTGATGTGCAATCCAGGCGACGGCGTTGACAAAGGCCATGGTCTGGTAATAGTTTTTGAAACTGCAGACCCGGGTCAGTTGCCTGTTGTCCTGGCAGATCAGCCAGTCATCGTCGAGTTGCGCCAGCAGCTCGTTGGCTTGTTGTGCCGACAAGGGCGGGTGTGAGCTGTCGAGTGGGCGGCAGTGTCGTTCTGATAGAGGTTGCATCGCAAGGCTATCCTTTGGGTTTATGCAGGACTGGGCTGCGGTTTGAACTTTTTCAGGTTGTCGATTCGCACCGGTGCGGGCGGATGCGAGTCATAGATCATGGAATGTATCGGGTCGGGCGTTACCGTTGCCGCATTTTCGCGGTTGAGTTTGACCAGTGCGTTGATCAGCCTGTCCGGGCCGCGTTTGCGCGCGGCGAAGTTGTCTGCCTCGAATTCGTATTTACGTTGAACAAACGATATCAGGGGCTCGAGCAGAAAAGTAAAGACAGGGACGATCATGATAAACAGCATGATCGCAGTGTGGTTGCCACTGTCGACACCCAGGTGCATGTCCGCATAGAACCAGGGTTTGTCGATCATCCAGCCCAGGATGGCAAGCAGCAGCAGCGACAGCACCGACAGCTGGACAAAGCCCTTGATGATGTGTTTGAGCCGGAAATGACCGAGCTCATGGGCGAGTACGGCCTCGATCTCCGCGGCATCGAGCTGTTTGAGCAGCGTATCGAAAAACACCACGCGCTTGCTGTTACCCATACCAGCAAAGTAGGCGTTACCATGTGCAGAACGGCGTGAGCCGTCCATCACGTAGACCCCCTTGCTCTTGAATCCGCACTCGTCCAGCAGGGATTCGATCCGGGCCTTCAACTCCGCATCCTCCAGCGGGATGAACTTGTTGAACAGCGGAGCGATAAAGATTGGATAAGCCCAAGTAATGAAAAACTGGAACAGCAGGATCACGACCCAGACATACAACCACCAGAGTGATCCGGCGATGGACATGATCCACAGCACCACCCAGGACAGCGGGACCAGGATCAGCAGGTTGAGGACCAGGCCTTTGACCAGGTCGGTGACAAAGAGTTTTTTCGTGGTCTTGTTGAATCCGAAGCGCTGTTCGATGACGAAGGTCGAGTAGTAAGACAGTGGCACATGCAGCAGCGTCTGCAGTGTCAGCACACCGACGATGAACCAGACCCCGGTCCACAGCGGGTCCAGGTCTGCCGCCTGCAGCCACTGGTTAAGGTAGCCGAGGCCGCCGCCCAGGGTCCAGGCCAGTAACAGCAAGGTTTCATACGCCAGGCTGACTTGTGCAAACCGGCTTTTGGCGATCGTATAGTCGGCCGCCTTTTGGTGTTGCGCAAGCGGGATGTCGGCGGCGAAGTCGGGTGGGACGGCCTGCCGGTGGTTTCTGACATGAAGGATGTGGCGTTGTTTCAGCCACCAGCTGAAGCCGAAATAGAAGCCGACCGCGGCCAGGAAAAAATAGGTGAATGTCTGCATTGGAAATCTGTTTTCAAGTCTGCTCTTTGTGTATGATTGATAGCCCTGCTTGTCTATGATTATATCACCATTAGTGTGATAAGATAGCCGTTGACAGGAGGCTGAAAAGGATTCGTATGGGACAGAATGCCAGTAATCTTATCTGGATCGACCTGGAAATGACCGGTCTGGATACTACCAGTGACTATATTATAGAAGTAGCGACCATCGTGACCGACAGCCAGCTCAACGTGCTGGATGAGGGGCCGGTATTCGCGATTCATCAAAACGAGGAAGTGCTGGCCGGCATGGATGAGTGGAACACCCGGCAGCATGGCCAGTCGGGCCTGACCAAGCGTGTGCGCGAAAGCATCGTCACCGAGGTCGAGGCCGAGCAAAAGACCATCGAGTTTCTCAAACAGTACGTGCCTAAAGGCAAGTCGCCGATGTGTGGCAACAGTATCTGCCAGGACCGGCGGTTCCTGGCACGCTGTATGCCGGACCTGGAAGCCTATTTTCACTACCGTAACCTGGATGTCAGTACACTGAAGGAACTGGTCATGCGCTGGGCTCCAGGGATACTGAACAGCTATAACAAGAACAGCAGCCACCTGGCGCTGGATGATATCCGTGACTCGATTGAAGAACTAAAGCACTATCGCAAGCATTTTATACGCGATTTCAGTTGACCGGTGTTTTCGGGCGGGTCAGCCCTGTTCGACCGGGGTGTCGGGATCGTTGCCCCAGTCGGACCAGGCGCCGGGATAGCCTTTGATTTTCGGGTAGCCAAGATACTTCAGTACGATATAGGTATGCGATGAGCGGTGATGGGTCTGGCAGTAGACGATGATCTCCTTGTCACTGCTTACCCCTGCCGATTCGAAGAGCGCACGCAGTTCGGCGTCGGGTTTCAGGCGCAGGTTGCGGTTTTGATCCATGGTTTTGACCCAATCGATGTTGACCGCGCCGGGGATATGGCCGCCGCGTTCGGCGAATTTTTTGATGCCGGCGTACTCTTCGGCGGTCCGGCAGTCGAGCAGTACGGTATCGGCCTGGCCCAGGCGGTCGAGGATATATTGTTTCGTTGCGACTCCCTGTCCGGTCAGCCGGGCTTCGTAATGTCCGGCAGCGACCGCGCCGGTCTCCTGTGTCAGCTTGAAGCCTTCATTTGCCCAGGAGAAGATACCCCCGTTGAGCAGTGAACAGTGCTGGTGACCGAGCAGGTCCAGTGTCCACAGCAGCCTGGCGGCCTTGCCGCCGCCTTCATCGTCGTAGGCGACGATCTGCGAGTCGGGTGTCGCACCGATGTCAGTCAACAGTTGTGACAGGGCGGTCTCGTCCGGCACCAGTCCCATGACCGGCTTTTCGGCCCTGACGATTTTTGCATAGTCGAGAAATCTGGCGCCGGGAATATGGTACTTGAGGTAGTTTTCGTGTTTCGACAGATCGACGATGATACACTGTTCATCAGACAGGTTCTGTTCGAGGTGTTCCGGTTCCAGGATGAGCGGCAGTTGGTTTTTCATGGTTTTTCCGTTTCTTTTCGTCTGTTGCAGTGATTGTCATGAAGTCATGAAACTGCGCCGGGCCGTAGGCTTGGGAAACAGCAGGTGTATGGGGCTATAATGGACACGTCGGTATTATAGTTGGATATAAGCCTGCCGATCAAGCAGTGGCGGCAGGGGAGGTGGATGTGACAGTACCATTCGATGGCAAATCTATGCCACACTGGGTAAGATGGGTTGCACAGGATGCCAGCGGGGTCTGGTGGGGCTACAGTGTCGAGCCGTTGCGCTGTGATCACGGCTGGTACGAGAATGAGGTCGGAGAGTATATCCGCCTGGGGAAGACTGAAGCGGCAGGCTGGCGGAATTCGCTGTGCAGAATCGGTATGACTGACGGCAAACAGAGACGGAATGACGAAACACGATAAACGATTCGAGACACTGCTCAACCGGCGTAAGTTTTCGGGCCTGATGGCATTGTATGATCAGAACTTTCACTTGCTCAACAGGCTGATCCCCGATCTTGCTGTCATGCCGGAGCGGAGTTTTTCCGCGGTCGAGGGTTCACCGGAGTTGTATCTCGAAAAAGTGGAACAGTTCAAGTTTACCACCACGTTGCAGCTTACTTATTATTTCAGGCTCGAGCGCGGTGGCCGGGTGGACTATATCGCTGACCCGGACCTGCTGTTACGGGTGTATCACGACGCGCAGGTCGTCGAGGTCATGTCCTGCCGGCCGCAGGGATTTATGGCGATCGATAAAAGGCATATCGCCAGGCCGCGCCACCTGCATTGCCGCTGGGACAGCAACCTGTTTCTGCACAAGTGGCTGGAATACCTGGTCGAAGCAGGGCATCTTTTTACGCCGGAAACAGCGCAGACTTTCGACCGGCGCAAGTTCGAAACTAGCGGATATCGATGAGCGTGTTGCCTGGCCTGGCAGGCAGGTGTTGCACCTGTGCGCTGCGCACAGGTGCAGCGTGTAAACCGTCACGGTGAACTTGATTTGTATTTTCCAGTCTCAATAGTAATACAGTAGTAAAGTACCTGTTTTGAACTGCACCCAGGTTGGAACAACCTGGGTGCAGTGACATCAACGCCAAGTACACCATGGAGTCGTTATGAAAAAGCACTATCGTTTTTATCTGTTGCTGCTGTCTTTTGCCTCGTTGCTTGCCGGCGCGGCGGCCGGACCCGGTATGCTGGTGGACACAGACTGGCTGCACAAGAACCTGAATAACAAGGCGCTTGCCATTGTCGATATGAGCGACAGGTTTCAGTACCAGCGTTTCCATATTCCGGGCGCGGTGCACCTGCCGTACCATGCGATCAACCGCCGGCTCAAGAACGGGGTGTCATTGCGTGTCGATGACAGCAAACTGCTTGCCATTCTCGGAGCGCTGGGGATCGACCGTAAGACCCATGTCGTGATCTACGACGACACCGGCGGCTTGAACGCCGGACGGTTGTTCTGGGAGCTCGAGCGCCTGGGTCACCCGAAGGTGTCGGTGCTCAACGGCGGGCTTGTGAGCTGGATATTGCAGGGACACAAGGTCGACAACCGCCTGAGTGTCAGAAAAAAGACTGTGTATCAGCTGCCTGCCGGGTTCAAGCCGAAAAACAACCTGATTGACCTCGCTGGCGTCAAAGGATTGAACTCGAAAAAGACGTTTCTGCTCGATGTGCGCACGCGGTTGGAGTATATGGGCACGAAAAAGGACCGCAGGTCAGGGCATATTCCAGGGGCATTGTGGTGGCCGTGGTCGGACACGATCGACCTGAGCAAGGGCTTCAAGCACAGGGATTCCGCGGAATTATTGAAATCATTAGCAAAAATAGGTATTCAGGACAAAAAGGCGCCGGTCGTGGTGTATTGTCGCAGTGGTCATCGGGCCGCACAGGCTTATATGACATTACGTTTCTTGGGATTTTCGGATGTAAAACTCTATGATGGCTCGATTCTTGAATATGCTACTGATAAAAGCGTGGCATTTAATCAGGGACTCGCTCCATAATGCCTGCTTTTTATACAGGTGCTGGAAGCAGTGGTTGCGGCCTGTACTAAGCCCCCTGTTTTCAGGGGTGTTTGAGTTTACTATCCACACAGAGTACGGTTATGCTCGGTAAATGTATAGTAATCAGTAAGTTATAAGCCTATCTTCGAAACCGGCTAGTGTCAAAATTTTTAGGTTTGCTGTCAAAATTTTGTTTAACTGATTGGTTGTGTTTGAAATTTAGTGCTAAACTTTAATTAATTACCATATATTTTACCTTGAAAATCGTATTGGAAGGAGGTGTAATCCATGAAATTGTCTACTAAGGCACGATATGCGATAACCGCCATGATGGACTTGGCTTTACATGAAAATTCCAAACCAGTAACGCTGGCTGATATTTCTGATTATCAAGGAATTTCATTGTCTTATCTGGAGCAGTTATTTGCAAAGTTGCGTAAACACAAACTGGTCAATGGAGTACGTGGACCCGGTGGTGGCTATCGTTTGGCCAAGCCATCGACTGAGCTGACTATTGCAGAGATCGTTTCGGCGATCAATGAAAAACCAGAGCCTGTCGAAGACGACAAGCAGCCCGAAGTGGTGCAGGATAAGCCAAGTGAGCGTGTCAAGCTCGATGAAATGTGGGATCAGCTGAGCCTGCGTCTGTATAACTTTCTGAATAGTATCACGCTTTCTGAGTTTGTTGAAAAAACAGGCCCTGGTGGTGATGAGGATTCGTCCTATTCAGGCGGTGGGGTAGAGCAGTCAGGTGGGAATGTCGCGGCCTGATCGGGTTATCGTGGTTTACCCTCAATCACTCAACAATGCGATATTCACTGGTACAGCAAACCACACAATAGTCAGTCTATTGTAGTCCTTAAGCCACAATGGAGTGTGGCTTTTGGTTATTCCTTGAAATTTTTTCCTTCCGCGATGGTTTCACGCTCCTTGGCTGGTTTTCGCTTGGTCGTGGTGGTGCGTACAACGCACCCTACCTTGTCGTGACGGTGTGCGAAGCACACCAAAGGATTTACACCAAGAAAATGTCATGGGTAAAAGGATGGCCAGGTAACGCGATTTGATTCGCCTTGCCGTGGAGACATGCAATACACCCCGCCCCATCGGGACGGTGTGCGAAGCACACCAAAGGATTTACAACAAGGAAATATCACGCCCCAAAGTAGGGTGCGTTGTACGCACCAACACCAAGGCAAATCAAATCGTATCACGTGGCGATTCCTCCACAGTCTCGCTACGAACGGTGGTGAGAAATGCGGGCTAGAGAATGATCACCAAGGTAGTGAATATCCAAACCAGCCCGGTCAGCAGCATATGCGTATCCTGGAACAGGTCCCGCGCCGGGTCCGAACCGATCGCCTTGGTATACAGCAGGTGCAGGTATCTGAATATGCCATAGGCCACGATCGGTACCGTGTAGATCAGCTTTTCCGTGCCATGTACCTTGGCCGTGGCAGGAGCCATGGTATACAGGCTGTAACTGAGAACGATCGAGGTGGCGGTGATCACGATAAAGATATCCAGTGCCTGCGGGCTGTACTGCTTGAGTACTTCCTTGGGCTTGTCGCTTGGGTTGCTGTGATACTCAAACAGTTCAGAACGTCGTTTGACGAAAGCGATAAACAGTGCCGTCATGATCCCGCACAGCAACAGCCAGTTCGAGGCACTGATGTTGAGGCCTTCGGTGCCGGCCAGCAGCCGCAGCATAAACCCGGAAGCGATCGTAAAGACGTCGAGAATGATGATATCCTTGAGGCGGAATGAATAGGCGACATTGATCAGGAAATAGATGCACAGCAGTGCCAGCACGGTGTAGGGCAGCTCAGCAAAGAACGACAGCAGGGTGGCAAGCAGCAGGCCGCTGCCAAGGCAGGCCAGCAGCAGGATAAACGCATGACGTTCGGAGACCTCCCCCGATGCCAGCGGCCGGTGGCGTTTGACCAGGTGCGCACGGTCCTGCTCGAGGTCGGCATAGTCATTGAGTATATAGACGGCACTGGAGACCAGGGAAAAGGCAATGAATACCACGACTGCTTCGATGACCATGCTCAATGACATCAGGTGTTCACCGAACAGGATCCCGGAAAACACGAACACGTTCTTGGACCATTGGTAAGGACGCATCAGTTGCAGCAGCGGAGATATGTTTTTCAGTGTAATCATTGTTATCTTGCTTCAAGGTGGCGGGCTAAAGCTTCATTCTTTTAAACAGGAATTCCGGAATAGCCTTGATTATAAGCATGATGTAACGCCAGAAGCATGGAATATAACGGACGTCCGCCCACCGCTCCGGTGCCTGGGCGATCTTTCTGCCGACCTGTTCCGGGCTGGCAAGCAGAAACAACCCCGGCATTCCCCATGTCATTGCCGTGTCGACAAAGCCGGGTTTGATCGTGATCACCCGTACCCCGCTGCCGGCCAGGCGGTTGCGCAGCCCCTGCAGGAACAGGCTGAACGCCCCTTTACTCGCGCCGTAGGTATAGTTGCTTTGCCGGCCGCGGTCACCGGCCACCGAACTGATCCCGATAAGAAAGCCGGACTGGCGGCTTTCAAAATGGTTGGCAAACAGTGACAGCAACAGTGCACCTGCAGTGTAGTTGGCGTCGATGACTTTTCTGCTCAATTCGGGGTGTTTGTTCAGTACGGCCTGATCCTCGAGCAGGCCGATCGCATAGACCATGCCTGCGAGGTCGGGCTGGTCCTGCAGGATCCGGTCGTAAAACGCCTGGTGCGAGCCGAAGTCCAACGCGTCGAAGTGGCGGGTGGTGACCGTCACACCATGACGTAAGCTGAGATCCTGGGCGTTGCGTTGCAGTTCCTGCGGCGAACGCCCGGCGAGCACCAGGTGATAGCCCTTGGCGGCGAAGGCACTGGCGGTGGCGTGGGCGATGGCCGAGCTTGCCCCGAGGATCAACACCGTGCCGGTCATCTGCCTGGCTCCCCTGTCAGCCGCTTGTACAGCGAGGAGTTGAACAGGCCTTGCGGATCGTATTCCTGCTTGATACTTCGCCATTGGCCGAAGTCCGGGTACATCTTTGCAAAGGTAGCACTGTCCAGGCGTGC
>JALUUZ010000324.1 GCA_027021095.1 Gammaproteobacteria bacterium | reverse complement strand
CCGATATTGTGGACCACCATCGGCCTTTTGCCATCCGCTGATTTTTTATCGACGACAATCCCGATATGCGGCCGCCCGTTGTCGAGCCGCCAGGTTACTAGCCCGCATTTCTCACCACCCTTCTACTGCGACGGCGCCATGGCACACCCTGGCTGGCTTTCGCTCTGTCGGCGTGCTCGACATAGTGTCGACTATGCCTGCGCGCACCTCGGTCGCGAAAGCCACCCAGGCCGCACCCTTGCACCGTCTCGCGACGAACGGTGGTAAGAAATGCGGGCCAGCCCCCCCGGACGGTAGTCGGCCGGGTCGTTGGTCACCGGCAGCTGCTTCCCATGCCGGGCAAAGAACACCCGCAGGTTCGGGACGCGGCGGTGATCGATATTGGTATCGGGTTTTTTCAGTCCCCAGTGCTTTGGATAAGGTTCGAAGTTGGCACGCATGTCGAGATGCACCTCCTTTTGCAGGTCGATGCCGACACGCCGGTAGCTGCGGATCACGACGTCGGTGCAGACCCCGCGAAAAGGACTGACATCCCCCATCGGGTAGTCGATCTTCTTATAGCTGCCATCATAGATGACAAAATGCTTGAGCCTTTCCAGTGCCGCGGCTACCAGCCGGTCAGCGAAGGAGTGGAGAGGCCGTCTCGCGACGAACGGTGATGAAAAATGCGGGCTGGCTGCCGGGGCGCGTTGTTGATCCCCGTCAGTCGCAGCAGAACGGAGGCCGGCAAGGGCGGTGCCGAGTACCAGCAGTTGGGACAGCAAGGCGGCCAGGCAGGTATGGCGCATAAGTCATTTCCTGCTGCGCCTGACTTTTCTGCGGCGGTGTTTTGGGCGGTTTTCGCGAATAAACCTGGTTGGGTCCAGGTAGCCCGTAGTGATCTTCGAGTAACCGGTCCCGATCGGCATATTGATCCTGCTGCGTATTTCCAGGTGCAGGTGTGCCTTGTAGGCGCCGTTGGCGGTACCGATCGTACCGATCAGCTGCCCGCGCCGGACCTTGGCCCCCTCTTTAGTCTTGAAGTGCTGCAGGTGTGCGTAGACCGACTCGACGTACCGGGGCTTGCTCTTGGTGCCGATATTATGAATGATGCGGATGACCTTGCCCCACTTGAAAGGCTCGATCCTGGCGGAGACCACAATACCGTTGGCTATTGCGTAGACCGGGTCTCCAAGATCGGTGTTGCCGCCACCGATTCCATTCCAGTCATCGCCAAGATGAAAATTGCGGCCGAATTTCTGTGCATTGTAGTATTTTTTGGCATTCGGCTTGCCGACCGGGAAATCAAAGCCGTCCGCCACCGGGCACTGTTTCAGGTAACGTTGCAGCAGATCGGGATCACCGGACTGGTTCGCCAGGAGCGGGGTGGTGCTGAGCAGTAGCAGCAGGGGCAGGCAGTGAAGCGGTATCCGGCTGAACACCGGTTTCTTTATCGTCATCATAACGTAAAGAATAACACGCTGCCCGTTATTTGATAATTTTTATTTCAACACTGTCATAGTGGCCTTGACCGTCCATGACGGTAATTTTATACAATCCAGGTTTTGTGAACTTGTAATTGAACGGTTTGTTGATACGTGATGTCAGTGCGAGTGTACCGTTGATCAGCCAGTACAGCCGTTTTTGACCACCCAGCGCAGCCAGTTGCACACTGGGTGCCGGCGCATTCGGGCCGGGCCTGCGGATTACGGTTTTCGTTGCCAGGCCGGCGATTTTCAGGCTGCTGCGGGTGCGTCCCAACGGATGGGGGCAGCTCTTGTCTGTCGGCGGGGTTTTGGTTTTGTTCAGGATCGCCCTTGGCAGCCAGGGCTGCAACGCATAAGGCCAGCGTGCGAGCAGCTTGGCTTTGCGCTGCGGCGCGTCGCAGCTGGCGTCGACCAGCAGACCAGTCTTGCTGTTGACCCAGTATTTGACCACCCGGCTTTGCCAGGTCTTGACGCCGGTGTCCGGAAGTGTCGGTGGAATGATGTCGTTGACGATCCACGCACGGCGGCGCTGGTGGCAGAGTGATTTTCTTTCAGGCTGGTAGGCCGCGCCGAGTGGCCAGCAGATCAGTACCGAGCGCACGTTGTCCGGCCTTTTGTTTGCCGCCGCAACCTGTTCGCGGGTCGGGAGTGAATCCACGACATCGAACAGCACCGGTGCGGCGGTGATTGCGCCATAGTGGCCCGG
>JALUUZ010000323.1 GCA_027021095.1 Gammaproteobacteria bacterium | reverse complement strand
CGCCACGGTTCCAAGCACTGCATTGGCGCTGCTGAGCCGCAAGGTACGCCAGAAGGTGCTGCCGGAGTCCTTGAACACCGGCATACTGCCACCGATCTTACTGCCGTTACTCGCCGCCACCACCTTGCCGCGTTTATCCATCACCAGCACCTTGACCACGTGCGGGTCCTTGGTGATACGTTCGATGTAGGGCTGCAGCTCATCGAATTCGAGCGTCACCAGCGCAATCCGGCTCAGGTCCCCCAGGATCGAGAGGATGACCTTTTCGGTCTCATAGTACTGTTCCTGGTTGACCTTCTGCGTCTGGGTCAAGGTAAAACCGAAAACAACCGTCATCATGATTGCTTCCAGGATAAAGATCACCAGCGCGATTCGATACTTGAATGACATCGTCAGCGGCTACCTGTATCGAACCCTAGCGGCGGAACTCCACCGCCATCTTACGCACATCGTTGTATTGCGCATCGTCGACTTCGATAAACGCCTTGACCTTGGCGCCCTTGAGCAGCCGGCGCCCTTTTTCTGAGTTCGGCCAGGACAGGATCGCCTTGCGCAACAACTCGACCTGCTGCCGTGGTACACGCGGATGCACCGCAAACAAGGAATTAGAGATACTCGGTGTCCTTGCGATCACGCGCAGGCTGACTTTCATCCTGCTTTGAAACACCCTGACCGCAGGCGGTGCCGTACCACAGACGGCCACCGAACCCACCAGCACGTTGTGCATACACGACCCGTGGGAACGAAAATGCTTGATCGTGACATCCTTGCCCGGAACCAGGCCGTGACGTTTCAAATAACTCTTGACCATGTAGCTGATCGCAGCCACCTTCGGCGGCAGACCGATCGCCTTGCCCCGCAGCGACCGCACGCCGTTGAGTTTGCTGTCGGCCTTGACCACCAGCACCGCCGGCAGCTTTTTGTCACGGGTCGCCAGCGGCTTGTAACCGTACTTGTCTGCGATTTCGACGTAATCGAACGGCTGCACGAAGACGATATCGTACATCTGCAGATTCAGGTTTTTCATAAACCGCGTATAACTGGACGCGGTGCGGAATTGAATTTCCCGGTTCAACACATGGGAAAACTCGGCACCGATCGGCGCATAGATTTTTTCGATCACACGCGGTGCGATATAAGGGAACACACCGAAATGCAATTCCGCGCGGCTTTGACTGCGCTTGGCGCCGCCCACGGCCATCCCGGCCACTGCCGCAACCAACAATAACACTGATATTTTCCAGGCTTTTGCCTTCCTCATCGCTTGGTCTCCATATAGCTGGGTAGAATCTACTCGCTATAGCGGCCAACGATGCTTTTTCTTATATAGGATTTACAAAATTTCCCTGCATGACACGGCACACTCGTATCACCGCGGCGTCAGCACCAGGACATACCCCCATTCCTGCCCGCGCGCCGTATACGCCGGCGAGATCCACCGGTCACCAATCGCCACCACCTGGCCATCGAGCAGCAGCAGCGGAATACGGCTGCGTTCCCATGGAGGCACCGCCAGCTGCTGCAGCCTTTTTTTCAATGACTGATGCCTGCCACCAGTGATGGCACAACGCTCGCCGCCACGCCTGAACCTGACCTCCAGCCCGGCGTCGCAAGCAGCCTGCCGCAAGCCCCGCCCCTGCTCTGCGCCGGCCTGCAGCACCCAGTGCGCCAGCTTCAGCCGAGCGGTGCGCGCGATGTCCCAGCGATATGCCGCCTGGTCCGCTGCAGGCAAGACCCTGCCGGCATACAACAAACTGCGATAGCGCCGGACTTCGGTCGTCGCCCAGCGCACCACCGGGACGGCATCCTGCCTGGCCGGGATCAGGCACTGCAGGATCTGCTGCAGATGGCCTGCGCCGGGCCGGTCCAGCTGCAACTGCTGCAGCCAGGTGCGCAGGATCTGGGCCTGCTGCGGCAGGGTGTATTCCTCGAGGCGCTGCAGTGCCAGGCACCGGGGTTCGGCCGCTGACCTGGCGGCCGCCAGCAACGCCTGACTGTCTCGCTCGATCAGCTGCTGTGCCTGCGCGCACCACTGCGCGCTGCGGCTGATGGTCTTGCCCAACCCCGGCCAGCGCGTTTTCAACAAAGGGAGTACCTGGTGACGCAGGTAATTGCGTGCATACCGCTCATCCCGGTTGCCTGGATCCTCGACCCACTGCAGGCCGCAGCGCATGGCGAA
>JALUUZ010000322.1 GCA_027021095.1 Gammaproteobacteria bacterium | reverse complement strand
CAATCACCTGCTGACCTTCCAGGGGCATCCAGAGTTCAGCATAGCCTATGCACTGGACAGGCTTGAATCCAGGCGTGAGCAGGTCGGTGAGGCCTGCTACCAACGAGCAATCCAGACCCTGGGTGGGCAGACTGATGCAACACTTGTTGCCCGGTGGATGGTAAATTTTATCGAACAAAATCTCTGATACCGGCTATATACCCGCCATAAATTAAGGCTTTTCCGGAAAATGTGACAGACAAGCGCCTGCCGCGTCTCCAACCTATGTGAACCAACGATGTCTTCTCAACGACAGAAATGAAAGAACAAAACGCGCTTATGCGGAGAAAACGATGAAAAATCTACAAACGATAAGCAACTACTTCCAGATGACACCGGAACTGGCGACCTCCGGACAGCCATGCTGTGAGCAGATCAAAGAGATCTCACGGCAGGGTTACACCACGGTGATCAATCTTGCGCCACACACTGCGCAGGATGCAATGCCCGATGAAGGCAAGGTCGTTGCGACGAACTTTATGTCCTATATCAACATCCCGGTACTTTATGAAGATCCGCAAATCGAACAACTGCAGATGTTCTGCAACCTGCTGGATGCATTGAAAGGACAAAAGGTCTGGATCCATTGTGTCAAAAATTCCCGTGTAGCCGGGTTTCTTTATCTCTACCTGCGTTTCCGGCGGGGTTACTCGCATGCACAGGCACGTTCGCCGATGTTCGACGTTTGGGAGATGGACGAAACCTGGACCGAGTTTATGCAGGAAGCAGCGCAGATGCTGCAGCAACAAAATAGTTTCCATCCCCGCAGCAGTCTCAGTGTCGCCTGAGCCTGCAAAACGGGGGATTCAATCCACAACCGATAAGCAAGCCAAGCGAAAACAACAATAATGAAAACCGGGGGGGAACGGTCAGGGGGCGCAAGCCCCCTTTTTTTAAAAGAAGCACCCGCCTCTTTAACCCGCATTGCTCACCACCCTTGATTTCTCCCGATTCAACCCTATAACAGCATTCAGCTATCCCGCCATGCGCTCAGAGGCTGTCGGGGTATCAATACAAGCAATTGATAAGACAGATAAAAATCATACTTTGCGTTGGGCCGGCACGGGCAGTTCACGCATGAGTCCCCCGTGCCGGCCTTAACCAACGACTGGAGTCGCTATGAAACGTGTTGTGCTGTTCGTCCTGACCAACCTGGCCATCCTGGCGCTGTTGAGCCTGACCCTGCGCCTGACCGGCCTGGATCTGCTGTTGCTGCAGTCCACAGGAATTCATTTTACCGGCATCCTGATCTTCGCCGCGATTTTTGGTATGGGGGGTGCTTTTCTATCCCTGGCGATATCGAAGTGGATGGCCAAAACCTCGATGGGTGTGGAAATCATCGACCAGCCGGCCAACTCGACAGAACACTGGCTGCTGCAGACCGTCGGCCGACAGGCACAACGCGCCGGGATCGGCATGCCCGAAGTGGGGATTTTCGAGTCCCCCGACCCCAACGCCTTTGCCACGGGAATGAACAAAAACAACGCGCTGGTCGCAGTCAGCACCGGCTTGCTGGAGCAGATGAACGAAGACGAGGTCGAAGCAGTGCTCGGCCACGAAATCAGTCATATCGCCAACGGCGACATGGTGACCATGACCCTGATCCAGGGCGTGCTCAATACCTTCGTGATCGCCCTGTCACGGGTGATCGGCATGCTGGTCGACCGGGTGATACTGAAAAATGAGCGTGGTTACGGCATCGGCTACTGGGTTACCAGCATTATCGCAGAGATCATTCTTGGCATCCTGGCGACGATGATCGTCATGTGGTTTTCACGCTACCGCGAGTTCCGCGCCGACGAAGGCGGTGCCCGGCTCGCCGGCCGGCAGAAGATGATCGCTGCACTGCAACGCCTGCAGCAGGCCTATGAACCGGAAGCCCTGCCAGGCCAGCTGGCCGCATTCGGGATCAACGGCGGGCTCGGTGAAGGTTTCAAAGCGCTGTTTCGCAGCCATCCGCCGCTGGAAGAACGCATTGCGGCGCTGCGACAGCTGCGCTAAGCCCGCGTTTCTCACCACCGTTCGTCGCGAGACGGTGCAAGGGTGCGCAGCAATAATATATGGATAATGACAGGGTACGGAACAATCGTGTGTAGAAGGATCGCCACGTAGCACCATTCTATTTGCCTTGGTGTTGGTGCGTACAACGCACCCTACCTCGTCGTGACGGTGTGCACAGCACACCAAAGGATTTACAGCAAGAAAATATCATGCACCAAAGTAGGGTGCGTTGTACGCACCGTAGAAGGGTGGTGAGAAATGCGGGCCAGGGCACCCCTAAGAAACTGTCTGATAATACAGGTTCTGCGGATGGTTGGCCTGGGCGAAGAAAAACCAGCGCTCCGCGATCAGCCCCAGGTACTGCACGATGAACGCAGCCAGCAGCAGGTAGGTGCTTTCGTTTTCCATGCCGATCCATAACAGCAACATAGGCAGCGGAAAGGTCAGTACCAAAAAGACCCACTTGACGTTTTTCAGAAACCATTGCGTTTGGTGATGAAAAAAATCCCGGGTCGTCATCGCACCGGCCATGAACCCCATCGACTTCTGCTCGATCTTGCTGTGGCGTATGCCGATCGCAGTCTGAATGGTCGACTTGGCCTTGATCCGGGCATTACGCAGCAATGACAGGCCGCGCGAACAAAATGCAAACAGCGTGATGATCAGCGTCCAGATTCCATAGAACCGCATCAGTTCCGGTGCGCTGACACTGGCAAACGCAGTCGACAGGGTAAATCCCGACGCAGTACCGAGCAGGATATAATTGACTACCGTCAACGGGCTGGCCCACTCCTGCAGAAACTTGATCCCAGCATAGATCATACCGGTACAGACAAAGAGCACGAAGGTCATCAGCATACCAAGGACACCCACCACCAGCGTCAGTTGCAGCCGCGCACCGGCCCGGCTCGAAAACAACAGGATATCCCAGCCCAGATAGTGCATCAACGCATAGACGAACACCAGCCCCATCAGCGCAGGCAGTGCCAGCACTTCGCGTGACAACCAGGAAGTCCGCCACTGCGCGGCAGAACGCCAGGCCCGTTCCGGGCGGCCCAGGTGAAAGAACGACGCTACCAGGCCCGCCACCAGAAAGGCCAGCGCGATAAAACTGCCGGCCCCGTAAAAACCCGCTCCATTCTGCAACGGTAAAAGCTCCAGCGCGGAATAACTCTGGCCGGTGAACATCGCCAGGAACATCCCTTGCCCGACACCGATCAGGGTGGTCAGAAAAATAACGCTAAATGCCGGATTCATTGCTTGTCCCCATTCGTGTTTCGCAAATTCAGCCCAACGGCTTACCAGGAGGTGCTGTCGTCCAGCGTCGGCTCGTCGACCGGCGCGCTTGGACCACGCTGTTCTTTCTTCAGCGGATTGTCGGCCCGCACCAGCTCATCGTCATGAATATACTTACGGTTCCTGCGCCTTGGCAGGTAGTGATTGGCCGGCTTCGTTCCCCATTCCGGCATCAGTGTGTAGCCGCCCTGTTCACGAATCGCGACCGACACCTCCGATTCAGAATCATGCACATCCCCAAACAAGCGCGCATTGGTCGGACAGGCCAGCACACAGGCCGGTTTACGCTCTGACTCGGGCAAAGACTCGTCGTAGATCCTGTCCACGCACAGCGTGCACTTCTTCATCACCTTCTGCTTTTCATCGATTTCGCGCATGCCATAGGGGCAGGCCCAGGAACAATAGCGGCAACCGATGCACTTGTCGTAGTCGACCAGCACGATGCCATCCTGCTCGCGCTTGTAGCTGGCACCGGTCGGGCACACCGGCACACAGGGCGGGTCTTCACAGTGCAGGCAGCTCTTTGGAAAATGCACCGTTTCGGTATTGGGGTATTCACCGACCTCGAAGGTCTGCACCCGGTTGAAAAAGGTTCCGGTCGGATCTTTGTCGTAAGGGTTCTCGTCAACCAGAAAACCGGCGCTGCCGGAGGTATTCCATTCCTTGCAGCTGGTTACACAGGCATGACAGCCGACACACACATTCAGATCGATCACCAAGGCGAGCTGTGTCATTTGGTGGTGCCTCCTTTCCTGGCCGCGGTAAACAGCCCGGCAAAATAACCCAGCCATTTCGGCCGTTTCGCTGTGCCCGGCACCGCCGGCATCGCGTCGAACTGCGGCCAGCTGACCGGCGGCTCGTCGGCCGCCGCCGGGGAGATCCTGACGCGGACATCGAACCAGCCGGCCTGGCCGGTAACCGGGTCGGAATTCGACAAGTGCGCGCCATGTTCATTCGCCGGCAGCTCTTCTGCGATCAGGTGATTGAGCAAAAATCCCTGGCGCGATTCATTGGCGTCCGCCGACAGCCCCCAGGCGCCGCGTGCTTTGCCGACCGCATTCCAGGTCCAGACGGTGCCGGGTTCGACCGCCTCACTGTAACGGCACAGGCAGCGCAGCCTGCCATGCATGGATTCGACCCACATCCAGCCGCCATCGTCGATGCCCTGCGCCCGCGCCGTCTGCGGATGCACATACATGTAATTGTAGGTGTGAATCTGCCGCAGCCAGGCATTCTGTGAGTCCCACGAATGATACATCGCCATCGGCCGCTGTGTAATCGCACTCAGCGGATACAAATGCTTGTCAGTAAAATGCGCCTCCAGCGGCTCGAAATAAAACGGCAGCGGATCGAAATAAGTCTCGACCCGGCTGCGCAACCTGTCCGGTGGCTGTTTGCCGTCCCACTGGCCGCGTGCGGCAAGCCGGAATTTCTGCAGGACCTCGGAATACAGGTGAATATTGATTGGTTCAGCATAGCGCAACAAACGGTGCTCCTGTGCCCAATTCAGGTAACCCCGGTTCCAGTTACGCATATACTGAAACGATTTCGGCATTTCATAGTGGAACACGCAGTTGTTCTTTTCATACATCTTCCACTGGTTCGGGTTAGGCTCGCCTTTCATGAACTTTTCACCGCCCTTGCCACGCCAGCCGGCGAGAAAACCGATGCCTGAACCCGGCTCAGTTTCGTAGTTGACGATAAAGTCGGGGTAGTCGCGAAACCGGCGCGAACCGTCCGCATTGACGAACGCCGGCAAGTGCAGGCGCGACGCGAGCTCCACCAGCACGTCCTGAAACGGCTTGCATTCGCCTTTGGGTGGCAGCACCGGGATACGCACCGAGTCGACCGGACCATCGTACTCGGAAATCGGCCGGTCCAGCATGCTCATCACATCGTGACGCTCGAGGTAGGTCGTATCCGGCAGCACCAGGTCGGCAAAGGCGACCATTTCCGACTGGAAGCTGTCACACACCACCAGGAACGGAATTCTGTACTCGCCGTTGTCGTCCTTGTCGTTCAGCATCTTCCTGACCTCGGAGGTATTCATCGTCGAGTTCCACGCCATGTTGGACATAAAGATCAACAAGGTATCGATCGCGTAGGGGTCCTGCCGCCAGGCATTGGTAATCACATTCTGCATCAGTCCGTGTGCCGCCAGCGGATGCTCCCAGGAAAATGCCTTGTCGATGCGTACCGGCTCACCCCGTTCATCGACAAACAGGTCATCCGGACCTGCCGGCCAGCCCAGCGGCATCCCCGCCAGTGGAGTGTCCGGCTTGACACCGGCCGGTGAATCCGGGGTTTTCGCGCAAGGTGGAATCGGCCGCGGAAACGGTGCCTTGTGACGAAAGCCACCGGGACGATCGATCGTCCCCAGCATCGACATCAGGATCGACAAGGCGCGGATAGTCTGAAAACCATTGGAATGCGCCGCCAGCCCGCGCATTGCGTGAAATGCCACCGGGTTGCCGGTCACTGTTTCGTGATCCTTGCCCCAGACATCAGTCCATGCGATCGGCAGCTCGATCTGCTCATCGCGCGCGGTGATACCCATCTCGTAGGCCAGGCGCTGAATCGTCTGTTCCGGGATCCCGGTCACCTCGCTGGCCCAGGCCGGGGTATAGCTTTCGACGCGCTCTTTCAGCAACTGGAAAGCCGGCTTGACCCGGCGGCCATCCGCCATCGTAAACTCGCCCAGCAGGTAAGGGTCGGTGTTTTCCGTTCTCGCCGCCACCGGCTTGTCGCTCAGGCGGTCCCACCAGACCCGGTCCTGTGGGTCGAAACAATCCGGGTCGCGCGGAATATCCGTGCGCACAAAAAGCCCGCTGTCGTCACTTTGCTCCTCGACACTGACAAGCTCCGCCGCGTTCGAATACTGCACCAGGAAGTCGCGGTCATACAGCCCGGTACGAATCAATTCATGAATAATCGCCAGCAGCAACGCGCCGTCGGTACCCGGCTTGACCGGTACCCATTCGTCTGCAATCGCAGAATAACCACTGCGCACCGGGTTGACCGAAATAAAACGTCCGCCTTTGCGCTTGAACTTGGAGATCGCCATTTTCAACGGGTTGGAATGATGGTCCTCCGCGGTGCCGAGCATCACGAACAGCTTGGCCCGCTCCAGGTCCGGGCCACCGAACTCCCAGAACGAACCACCAAGCGTATAGATCATCCCGGTCGCCATATTGACTGAACAAAACCCGCCGTGGGCTGCATAGTTCGGTGTACCGAACTGCTTGGCAAACAGGCCGGTCAACGCCTGCATCTGGTCACGCCCGGTAAACAATGCAAATTTTTTCGGATCGGTCGCTCGTATTTTTTTCAACCGTGCGGTCAGCATTTCGAACGCCTCGTCCCAGCTGATCGGCTCGAATTCCGCGTCCCCGCGTTCCGCACCGTCCTTGCGTCTGAGCGGTTTGGTCAGACGTGCAGGGGAATACTGTTTCATGATGCCCGACGCACCCTTGGCACAGATCACTCCCTGGTTCAGCGGATGGTCGGGGTTTCCCTGGATATAGCGAATCTCGCCATCACGCAGCGTGACCCGGATACCGCAACGACAGGCACACATATAACAAGTGGTGTTTTTTACTTCGATTCTGCCCGCAGGAGGTTTCAGCGGATCGTGCACTGTCGACATTTCTGGCCCCGGTCATTGCTTTTTCAGTAACAGCCCAGATTATAGAAGGATGGGTAGTGTTCAGCGAATCAAGAATATACAGAATATTATAAGTTTTATATATAATGAATTTCTTATGTATATGAAGGGATTCTACTTTACAGCGATAATGCGGTACGGAAGGATCATGTGTAAAAGCATCACCGCATGGTGTTCTTGAATTTGCCTTGATGTTGGTGCATACAACGCACCTACCTCGTGGTGTGCACACCAAAAGCATCCCCACGCAAAGATACGACACACCTTAAACTTCGCGCATCTGTAAAAACCAGTCGATCACCATATTGACCCGCCTAGGCAGGTTTACCTTGGTGTTCTTTACGATGGAAACCGGATGCAAAAGCCTGTCATCCAATTCCACTTCGACCAGTTCGGCAACCTCCAGGTAAGGTTCAACGCAATGACGTGGAAAGAACGAGACCCCAAGTCCTCCGCGCACCATCATAATCGCTGCCTCGAGTGAATTCACCTTGCCGCTGTAGTGCAACAGGAAATTCAGGTACTCTCCCTCTTCACCAAAGGCTTTACTGAACCAGAGCTTGGCAAGCGTATCGAAATCCGGGTAATGAATAAAGCGCAAAGCACCGACGGCCTCCCTGGATTTCGCACGCCGAACCTGTGCCGGGCTGCCGACCAGCAGGTATTCCTCCAGGCAAAACGGCATATACTCGAGCTGCGCACTGTCGATCTGGCCGGCGACGAACGCAAAATCCGCCTTGTCCGTCAGTACTGCATCGATCGCGAACTCGGTCGAACCCAGCTGTACATCGAGTTCGATTCCGTCATACTCGAGACGTTTCTCGAGCATTGAAATAAAATGATTCGACAACAGACAGCTGGCCGGCATCACATAAGTCACAAGCCCAAAAACATCCCGTTGCGAGTGCTGTATCGTCTCGTGAAACTGATCCATCATCACCAGGTATTTTTTGATATAGACCACGAGCTGGCGGCCCGCGTCCGTCAGGGTCACCTGCCTGCCGATACGTTTGAACAACGGCAGACCGACCTGCTGTTCTAGTTTTGAGATATGCTGGCTGACACCCGGCTGGGTCATCTTCACCAAGGCTGCCGCCTCGGTAAAGTTGCTGGTTTCGGCAGCGGCCATAAAGGCTTTGTACAACTTGGGATCGAGTTGATCAAAATCCCTAATCGACCAGGTTACAGTACTATCCATGCGAGACGACAAACACCACGGTTGCTATGCAGACAAATACCTATGGTCACTTGTCACTCGCACAAAAACCAATAATAACTGCTTATCTTGTCGATTATTTTTTGTTTTTAATTAACACCTTGTAATACTGGCAAAATTTCTCAGCCGCTGTTTTTCTTCTTCCTGCCGGAACGCTTACCGCGTTTGTAAGGCTGTGCATGACGTGAGCGTATCCTGCGCCGCTTGTGTTTGCGGTAGTGACGATAACGGCGTGGCAACACCTTGCGCCCGAGCCGGCCATAAGGTTCGTCATAGAAGTACAGGCCTCTCCTGCTGTCGTAATAAAGATCCAGGTCGGGATAATAGTCATAGTAGTAATAACCATCATCATACGGCCCTTCATAGATCACATGACCGGAATGGTAAGGGTCATCGACGATCACACAGGCACTCATGACCAATAACGAGAACACCACGGCCAGCAGCGGAAATACCTTGCTGCCGGCAGCAGACACACCACCGCGTAGTACATCCCGCCTTGTTCGCTGCATCACTTCACCCCTTTAGAGCTGATTTAACCTGATCCCGTTGTGCTTTCAGCTGCTTGATCCTGACTACCACGGACATTTTGAGCGCACCATCCTGAAGCCGGTTTTTGACCAGAATCAGCCTTTCGATATCCGTTACCTTGTAGACTGCAGCCTGTTTCGCCGCCAGGCTCACACGCGACTCGAGAATATGCAGCAGCGCCATATCGTCAGTCAGGTTCTCTATCGCCGCCAGTTCCAAAGGTTCAAACCCGGATAACAACGCCACCTTCAGCAGAAAATCCTGGTCGGTGATTTTTTTCAGCACCGCCTGGCGTGTCTCGAGGCGTGCTGTCTCGCTTTCGACAATTTTTTTATATAAATTTTCCTCGGCCAGCAACAAGGCAGCGCTGGTGGCGATCTCTTCATCATCGTCTGCCACCGCCAGCTGGAACAACAGCTCCTTGTCCTCGATCCGTTCCAGCGCCACGCTCCTGCAACAATCCCGGGGGTCCTTAGCGATACGGGTCAGCACCTGCTGGTCATCAAGCCTGGAAATGGCCTCGATCCTGACTGGCAGCGGCTCTCTTTTGTCTGCCGCGATCGACCCCAGCCTGTCCTGATCTGCAAGCTCCTCGATAGTCCCGACCTTGGCCGCGACCTGCGCCCAGGACTCTGCCGGTACAGTGGTTTCCGACAAAGATTTGTCACTATACACGCTATGCATCTGCTGTCTCCTTGCTGCCAGCTGTTTTAACTCTGATTTCCTTAAGTTTGATCGATATCCCGGTGTGGTAATCGGCAACCTGAATCGTTAGTGTAAAATAACATCAGCCTGCCAAAATGTGAAATCAATCCCATCTTAACATATAAGGAATCCCTGATAAGGGTTTTTGTGTCGATGCATTCACTGTGCATCACGCATGCACGGTACACGAAACCATGCCGGCAGGATCATTTATTTTATGCTCAGTACCGCAAGCACCGCAAACACCGCAAAGGCCAGCGACTGCACGATGACCCAGAAATACTGCCAGTACAGACTGCCAAGCGCTTTCTTCCAGCTGTACTGCTCGGCGATACGCTGCCTGGCCTTGTCCTTGTTGCCATACCGCAATCGATACAGCCACCTGAAGGGTGCAGGCCATGCAGACACCACCTGGGAAACAATCCTGTCGGTGTCCAATGCTGCCTTGTCCGCTGACAACTGCCGCCCCAATACCTGCTCG
>JALUUZ010000321.1 GCA_027021095.1 Gammaproteobacteria bacterium | reverse complement strand
AGCAGGCTTTCTTCATCGCCGGAGATCTTGACCGAGCCGAAATCGATGATCTTGACCACGCCGTAGCGGTCGATGATGATGTTTTCCGGTTTCAGGTCGCGATGCACCATCTCCAGCCGGTGAAACGCCTGCAGCCCGGCCGCGATCTGTTCGATGATATCACGCATATCGTCGATCGAGGTGTTCGGGTTGTCGTGCATCAGCGCGCGCAGGGTTTTGCACTCGATGTATTCAGTCACTTGGTACAGAAAGGTGCGTTTGCTGTGATGCAGATAGGTCTTCAGTACGTGCGGATTGTCGATCTGGTTGCCGATCCATTCCTCGCGCAAAAAGCTGTGGATATAGTCGATATCGTCTTCATAGTTGACCGACGGCGTTTTCAGGATCACTTTTTTGTCAGTCCGGGTGTCGACGGCCAGGTAACATTGGCTGCGTTTGCTGGCGTGGATCCGTCGCAGGACCTTATAACCGTCGAGGATATGACCGGCCTGCAGGTCCGGTGGAAACGGCAGCTTGGTCAGGCGGCTGTAGAACTCTTCGTCGTTCGGGTCGGGCAGGCTGGTGATCTTGATCAACTGGCAACTGAGATTGTCGTTGCTGCCGTTGTCCAGTGCAAGACGGATCAGCGCCTGGCAGGCATGGTCCAGTTGCCGGCTGTCGGCGTCAGCGCCCGCTTCCTGCTGTAAAACGGTTTTGATCGCCTTGTCGTCGACAAAGTCATGGATTCCGTCAGTGGTAAATAAAAACAGGTCACCGGTCTCCAGTTCGACCTGGCGGTAGTCGATTTCGATATGCAGTTCGATCCCCAGCGCGCGGCTCAGGTAGTTTTCGGTCTCCGACACGACGACCCGGTGGTCACGCGTCAGCTGCTCCAGGGTGTTCTGGCGCAGCCGGTAGAGGCGTGAATCGCCGGAATGAAAAATATGCGCGGTGTTGGATTTGAATACCGCGCCGGAAAAGGTCGTGACATGATCGTAGCGGCTCAGGTTGCCGGCTTCACTCTGCCGGTAGAGCCAGCGGTTGATCGAGTTCAGTACTTTCTTGACCGATGTCTTGACCGTCCAGGAGTCCGGGGTGCTGTAGTAATCGTTCAGAAAGCCGTTGATACTGGCTTCGGCGGCCTCGCGCCCGGCGCTGCTGCCGCTGACCCCGTCGGCGATCGCCGCGGCGATCCCCTTGGTTTCCAACTGGTAGTTCTGCGGCACCACCAGGCCGTGAAAGTCCTGGTTATCAGGCTTCAGCCCCCGGTCGGTCTGTTGTGCGCTCAGGATTTCAAGTTGCGTCATGACGCTGCCGTCCCGCCTATTCGACATCGATCATCTGTACAGTCCCATCGGGCAGGACCTCGGCGATCGCCCCCTTGGGTTCTTCCAGCAGCAGAAAGCTTAGCAATACACAGGATGAAACGACAGCAATAATTGCAAACAGTGTCTGCGCCGAAGTCAGGGTATAGAGTGTCAGAAAGATCACGCTGCCGGTGTTTCCGTAGGCGCCGGTCATGCCGGCGATCTGTCCGGTCAGGCGGCGCTTGATCAGCGGTACCAGTGCGAACACCGCGCCGCAGCCGGCCTGGACGAAAAAGGAAGTGATCACCGTGACCGCCAGTGCGACGAAGAACGGCCAGCTGGCCGAAAACAGGCTCATCGCGACATAGCCTGCCGTCATACACGTCAGCACGATGACCAGCGATTTCTTGCGCCCGATCTTGTCACTGAGGTGGCCGCCCCAGGGGCGTGCGACCAGGTTCATAAACATAAAGCTGCCGCCGCCGACCGTGGCCCAGAAGTCGGATACATTGAAGGTCGCTTTAAAAAACTTGGCCAGGATCATGACCACGGCGATCTCAGAACCGAAGGTGACGAAGTAGCTGATGTTCAGGATCGCCACCTGCTTGAACTTGTAGCGGTGAATCTCGGCAATGGGTTTACTGAGGATCTCGCGGTTGTTGCGAATGATCTGTGCGACGTTATAGAGGTACAGAAACGCAAGCGCCAGGTAGACGGCCACGGCGGTCTGCGGGCTGATCAGCCCGTAGCTGGGCGTGGTGAAGCGCCAGGTTGCCGCGGCCAGCGCGCCGTAGAGCGGAAAAGTCATCACGATATACAGCCACATGTCACGCCGGCTGGTGACTTCCATCGCGCCTGACTTGTTGGGCCGGAAATAGGTCGATCCTTTCGGGGTGTCG
>JALUUZ010000320.1 GCA_027021095.1 Gammaproteobacteria bacterium | reverse complement strand
CGCATCCTTGCAAAAAGGCGCAGGCACATAGATCACCGACGCATTGGCACCGGTCTCGGCCACCGCCTCCCGGACGGTGTCGAAAACCGGCAGACCCAGCTGCGCCTGGCCACCCTTGCCGGGCGTTACTCCGGCCACCATCTGCGTGCCATAGGCGATGGCCTGCTCGGTATGAAACATACCCTGCTTTCCTGTCAACCCCTGGCACACGACCCGGGTATTCCTGTTCACCAGAACACTCATGCGGCTTCTCCAACCAATGCAACGATTTTTTCGGCGGCCTGATTCAGATCCTTTGCAGCGATCACTTTCAACGGACTGTCGTTCAACAGCCGGAAACCCTTGTCGGCATTATTGCCTTCGAGCCGGATCACCACCGGTACCTCGACACCGACTTCTTCAACGGCACCGATGATGCCCTCGGCGATCAGGTCACAACGTACGATACCACCAAAAATGTTCACCAGCACGCCCTTGACATTGCCGTGAGACAGAATGATCTTGAAGGCCTCGACCACACGCTCCCTGGTTGCACTGCCGCCGACATCGAGAAAATTGGCCGGATCCCCGCCGTGCAGCTTGATCAGGTCCATCGTCGCCATCGCCAGCCCGGCTCCATTGACCATACAGCCTATGTCACCTGTCAGCGCGATGTAGTTCAAGTCCCACTGTTTGGCGCGCAGTTCGCGTTCGTCCTCCTGGCTGGGATCATGCAATGCCTCGAGGTCGGCGTGCCGGTAGAGCGCATTGTCGTCGATGTTGATCTTGCCATCCAGGCACAACAGTTCGTCATCCGCCGTCACCACCAACGGGTTGATTTCGACCAGGCTCAGATCCTTGTCCTTGAACAGCTTGGCCAGCCCCATCAGCAACGCACTGAACTGCTTCAGCAGTCCGCCTTGCAGGCCGAGTCCGAATCCGAGCTGGCGGCACTGAAACGGCTGCAGGCCGGTCATTGGATGAATCGCCGCCTTGAGAATTTTTTCCGGGGTTTCCGCTGCGACTTTTTCGATTTCGACGCCGCCCTCGGTGGACGCCATCAATACCACCCTGCGCTGTGCGCGATCGACGACCATGCCAAGATAGAGTTCGCGTACAATCTCGCAAGGCGCCTCGACCAGCACTGCACTGACAGGCTGACCCTGCGCATCGGTCTGGTACGTAACCAGCCGCGCCCCCAGCATCCGGCTGATGGTTTCTGCCGCCTCGGCCCTGTCATCGACGATCCTGACCCCGCCTGCCTTGCCACGCCCGCCGGCATGCACCTGGGCCTTGATGACCCAGCGCTCGCCACCGACCGCGTCCAGCGCAGCCTCGATCTGTTCTGCATTTTCAACTACAGCGTGCCGCGTCACCGGCATGCCGTACTCAGCAAAAAGACCCTTCGCTTGATATTCATGCAAGTTCATAATCTCTCCATACTACCCTCAGTGGCTGGCTGAAACCAACTTGTCGGCTGTGCATGCTGTGCTGAAATCACCGCCGGGCACGGTTCGTTTCAGCGCATGGGCAAAACTACAGTATCACGCGCGGCGCAATTTGGCGATATGTATCGCGCGGTTGTCGACCGCCATCGATGCTTCATGAAAGGCTTCAGACAGTGTCGGATGTGCAAACATAGTCAACGCCAGGTCCTCGGCGCTGGCGCTGAATTCCTGCGCGATCACCGCCTGCATGATCAATTCCGAGCAGTGCGGGCCAAGCATATGCACACCAAGCACTCTGTCGGTCTCGGCCTCGGCAATCACCTTGACCATCCCGCTGGCGTCACCGCTGGCACGTGCCCGGCCACTGGCTGCGAACGGGAAAACCCCTGTGCGGTATTTTACACCCTGCTTTTTCAAGGCCTGTTCACTTTCCCCAACCCAGGCGATCTCCGGGTGTGTATAAATTATAGACGGAATATTCCGGTAGTTGACCTCGGCATAGTGCCCGGCGATCAGCTCGGCTACCATCAGTCCTTCTTCCGAGCCCTTGTGCGCCAGCATCGGGCCGCGCACCAGGTCACCGATCGCATAGACGCCGTCCAGGTTCGTCCGGCATTTCTCGTCGACCTTGACACAGCCGTTTTTCTCCAACTCCAGGCCGGCCTCGGCTGCGGCCAGCCCTTCGCTGTTCGGCCGCCGGCCGACAGCGACCACCAGGCGCTCGACCGCCTCTTTTTTCTTTTCGCCGTTTTCCGAAT
>JALUUZ010000319.1 GCA_027021095.1 Gammaproteobacteria bacterium | reverse complement strand
GGAACCGGGCCCGAACTGTCGGTAATAACACTGGATCCATCACTGGAACAGTTATTGCAGCAATGCTTGACACCTACCGCCGAAGGAACACCTTCCATTGAACCCGGCCTGGCAGAACAACTGCAACAGTCGTTGGCTGCCGCGACACAGCAAATGGAAATGAGCGGATTGGTGGCAGTGTTGGTGACAGCGCCGTCGATCAGGCCGTGGCTGGCACGTATGCTGAAGCACACTGTGCCCGGGTTGTGGGTGCTGGCCTATAGCGAGGTGCCGGATGACAAGCAGGTCAAAGTGGTGCATGTCGTCGGCCAGCAGTTGAATGCACCTTGAGCAGGCGGAGATTTGGTTTGGGTATTGTGACGATCGATTTCGGTGGTACTTCCGTGTACCGCAGCGGGGCAAGCGCAGAGTGGTAGAGGACGGGCTGTTGCAGCTTGTTTGGGCTTGAAGCAACCATGAGGTATTTAGAATGAAGATCAAACGGTTTAAAGCACCTGATATGCGTCAGGCGATCAAGATGGTGCGGGAGGAACATGGTGCTGATGCCGTGATTCTTTCTAACCGGAAGGTTGGCGATGGGATCGAGATTATCTCCGCTATCGACTACGACGAAAATTACATCGAGAGCATGCTCGAACAGAGCGGCTCTGAGCAGTCTCCATTACGATCACAGCCCATGCCCGAGGCCCAGTCGCATGCGCAGCCCAGCCACAGTGCCACCGCGCCGGAGCGGGAACGGTTTGCACAGGAAACAATGCCGCAGGAGACCGCATTGGATGACATGCCTGCAGGCAAAAACAAGGGACTGCCAGGAGTCAGGCAGCAGCAGGGTGTGCAGGCACAGCCGGGGATGAATCCAGCGTATGCCGCCGATGCTTTTGCTGCGCAAGCTCATCCCGGGCAGGCGAACCAGGCTGCGCTGAATCGACAGCAAGTCCCCGCAGGCTATTCGGCCGCCCCGTCTCTGCCGGCGGCAGGTCACCCGGAAGGGGCACAAGACTATGCGGTGCAACAGGATCTGCCGCAGCGCCATGGCGCGTATAATGAGCCGTCTACCAGTGGGTTGAACCGCGGTATGCCGGTTGACGCAGGCAGTGCCAATATGCCACCGCCGTCACCAGCCGCCGTCGCGGTCCCACCACAGGCTGCAGCGGAACTGAATGAAGTCGACGATTTTTCTTTCGCCCCGCCACCTGCGCCTGGTACAGCCGGTGAAGCGCAGCAGGTCTCCGCACAGGCCGGTTATTCCCAGCACGACAATGCAGCGCGGGCGGCCACGGCGAACCGCTCAGCCGCAGTCAGCAGGGCGGCGATGACCAACCCGATGCTGGCTGCCGCCTATTCACAAATTCAGCATGGCACGCCGGCCGAGTCGATGCCTGGACGGCGGACGACGGATCTGGATCAAGAGGACAGGGTGTCGATCACCTCGACGCAGGCGAAGGTCCAGGCGCGTGGCGGTGTCGACCGGGACGGTACTGAAGCGGACACCGAAGCCCCGACGTTTGAAGACAGTGACATGGGTACGAGGCGGCATGACTACAGATCCTCGGACCGGGAAGAAGTCCAGGGGCAGAGCAGTCATTATGAGTCGCAGGAGACGGCACAGTACGCGACAGAGCGTAAGTCCAGCCAGGTTGAGGCTTCGAGGCACGATGTGCGTCGTGCGCAGCAGGTGGAACCTGCCGCCGCGCAGAAAGAGCCGGAATCGCCGGCATACAGACCAGAACGTGATCTCGAAATGCTGGCGATGCAGAGAGAGCTGGATACGCTGAAGAGCCTGCTGAACTCGCAGATCAGTCAACCCAGCCATATGGGGATACCCCATGTGCACCCGGCGCACACAGGGATCTATGCTCGCCTGCAGGAATTGGGAATACGCACCGACCTGGCCAACGAAGTGTTGGCGCAGTTGCCGTTGTCGTCTGAAGTCAACGAGGGCTGGCGCAAGGCACTGGCGGTTCTGGCGCACAAGCTGACGATCGCCGAGGAAGATATCATCGAGACCGGCGGGATCGTGGCACTGTTGGGTCCTACCGGGGTCGGCAAGACGACGACGATTGCGAAGCTGGCTGCACGCTATGCGCTCAAGCACGGGCGCGACAAGGTGGCGCTGATTTCGATGGACAACTACCGGGTTGCGGCGCATGAGCAGATCTGCAGCTATGGCAAGATGATCGGTGCACCGGTCTACATGCCCTCGACACTTGCAGAGTTCAATACCACCTTGAGCGACCTTTACGACAAGCCGCTGGTGTTGATCGATACGCCGGGGGTGAGCCAGCGTGACAAGCGAATCAAGGAACAACACGAAATCATTCAGAATACGTCGTATGAGCTGCAATCCTATCTGACCATTTCTGCCAATACCCAGGTGCAGGCGCTCAACCAGATTGCCAAGGCCTATTCCAGTGTGGACTTGAGTGGGTGTGTGATTACCAAGATCGACGAGGCAGCCAGCATGGGCGGCATGCTGTCGGTGCTCGTCAAATGGGCGCTGCCGGTTGCCTACATCAGTGAAGGCCAGCGTGTGCCCGATGACCTGATGCGTGCCCGTCCTTACAGCCTGGTCAGCAAGGCGGTGACCATGATGCAGCAAACAGAACTGCTGTCTTCTTCCGGAGCAGCGATCAACAGTAGAGAGGATAGCTATAATGCTCATGCCGGATAACAACAAATCAGGTGAGTTTGGCCGACAGGCCAAAAGGCCCGGCAGGCCGGTACAAGTCATTGCGGTGACCAGCGGCAAGGGAGGGGTCGGCAAGACCAACGTGTCGGCGAACATGGCGACGGCGATGGCGCTGGCCGGAAAAAAGGTCATGTTACTGGATGCAGACCTGGGCCTGGCGAATATCGATGTGATGCTTGGCCTGCGTCCGGAGTTCAACCTTTCCCACGTGATCAATGGGGAAAAGACACTGCATGAGATTACCATCGATGGGCCGAATGGCATCCGTATTGTGCCTGCCGCGTCAGGAATAAAAATGATGGCTGAACTGGATCCAATGCAGAATGCAGGGTTGATCCGCGCGTTCAGTGAGTTCGATGACGAAATCGACGTGTTGCTGGTCGATACGGCAGCCGGCATTTCCGATACGGTAGTCAGTTTCTGCAAGGCGTCGCACGAGGTGATGGTCGTGGTCTGCGACGAGCCTGCGTCGCTGGTCGATGCGTTTGCGCTGATGAAGGTGTTGAACAGGGATCATGGTGTCGACCATTTTCATGTGCTTTCCAACATGACTCATACCTCGCAGGAGGGGCGTAATCTGTTTATGAAGCTGCTCAAGGTCACTGACAGGTACCTGGAGTTGACGACCAGTTATATGGGAACCGTCCCTTACGACGAATACCTGCGCAAGGCGGTCAAAAAGCAGCGTCCTGTCGTTGATGCGTATCCGCGCAGCCGCTCTGCGATTGCATTTAAGAATCTCGCACAGAAGGCCGATAAGTGGCCTAGATCAGATTCACCGGGTGGGCATCTGGAATTTTTTGTCGAGCGCCTGATTGAATCCAAGTTGAGTGCAGCGGAGTCACGTAAATGAATGGATATGCAATGTACGCCTCTATAGACAGCTCAGAACAACATGAACTTGTAGAAAAACATGTTCAGTTGGTAAAACGTATCGCCTATCACCTGGTCAGCCGTCTACCGCCGAGTGTGCAGGTCCAGGACCTGATTCAATCAGGAATGATAGGGTTGTTGGAAGCTTCCAAAAACTACAATCCTTCACAGGGCGCAAGTTTTGAAACCTATGCCGGTATCCGGATTCGCGGCGCGATGCTGGATGAGATCAGGCGTTCTGACTGGACCCCGAGGTCGGTGCATCGCAAGGTCAGGATGGTGTCGGAGGCCGTGCGGGCCATCGAAAATGAAAAGGGCAGGGACGCGAGAGATCACGAGGTGGCCGAAGTGCTGGACCTCAGTCTCGAAGAGTATCACAAGATTTTGCAGGATGCGGCGGGATGCCGGGTCTTCAGTTTCGATGATCCGGTGGTGATGGCCGATGAAGGCGACCGTGGTCCTGGGGGGGCGGAAACCGGGCCGCTGGAGGCATTGCAGAAAGAGGACTTTCAGGCGGCGTTGGCGAAAGCGGTGGCCAGCCTGCCGGAGCGCGAGTGCATGGTGATGTCACTCTACTATGACGAGGAACTGAACCTGAGAGAAATCGGCGAAGTACTGGGGGTCAGCGAATCCCGGGTCTGCCAGATTCACGGCCAGGCACTGGTCAGGCTTCGTGCGCGGATGGTTGAGTGGTTTCCACGGAAGACTGAAGAGTAGCCCGCGGTTTTCACCGTTAGCAGACCGGTGTCCGTATTGCAGGGTGGTGAGAGAAGCGGTGTGGCAGTGTGTAATCAATCTAGAGACAAGTAGCAGGAGAGTACCTTGGACAAAGACATGAAAATTCTTATTGTAGATGATTTTTCTACGATGAGAAGAATCATTAAAAACCTTTTGCGGGATCTGGGTTATAACAATTCCGCGGAAGCGGACGATGGGAAAACCGGTTTGCCGATGCTGCAGTCAGGGAATTTCGATTTTCTGGTCACCGACTGGAATATGCCGGGAATGTCAGGTATCGAGTTGCTCAGGGCGGTCAGGGCCGATGAAAAATTGAAGGACCTGCCAGTGTTGATGGTGACAGCCGAATCGAAGCGCGAGCAGATCGTTGAGGCGGCCGAAGCCGGTGTCAACGGATATATCGTAAAGCCGTTCACCGCGACGACCTTGAAAGAAAAAATTGATAAAATCTTTGAAAGATTGGGGACCGCATGACATCAGAAGCATTGCAGAAGAACGAGGAGGCACTGACAGAGGAAATGCTGATTTGTGCCCGACAGCTGGTTGTCGACATCGAGCAGGGGAATACAGACGAGGTCAAGAACAAGCTGGAAGAACTGACTCGGCTACGTGAAGCGGAATTGTTTCAGGAGCTGGGAAAATTGACCCGGCAGCTGCATGAATCACTGAATAATTTTCAGGTCGATTCGAAGATCGCACTGATTACCGAGCAGGAAATCCCGGACGCGAAAGAAAGACTGCTGCATGTGATCAGCATGACCGAGGACGCGGCGCACAAGACCATGAATGCAGTCGACGAGTCGATGCCGCTGTCTGCCAGCCTGCTGTCCAGCGCGACTGAGATACACCAGGAATGGAAGCGATTTCGTTCACGTGAATTGTCGGTGGACGAGTTTCGCAAGATGAGCAGCAAGCTCGATGACTTTTTCGTGTCGATCGAATCGAGCACACGGCAGATGCATGACAATCTGAACGAGATCATGATGGCGCAAGGATTCCAGGATCTGACTGGACAGATCATCCGGCGGGTCATTTCCCTGGTACAGGACGTCGAAGACAGCCTGGTCGAGCTGATCAGGATTTCGGGTAAACGTATCATCGATACCGGAAAAGGCCCGGCGGCTGAAACGCAAGGGTTTGGTCCGAAAGTGCCTGGTGTCGACCATGGGGATACGGTAGAAGGTCAGGATGAAGTCGACGAATTACTTTCGAGTCTGGGATTTTAAGGGTATAAGAAATGGCAATCGCAGACGATGACGAAATTTTACAGGATTTTCTCGTAGAGGCCGGCGAGATTCTCGAACTGCTGGGCGAGCAGTTGGTAGAGCTGGAGCAGAACCCAGAGGATGAAGACCTGCTCAATGCGGTGTTTCGCGGTTTTCATACGGTCAAGGGTGGCGCTGGATTTCTGAATATCACCGCGATGATCGATGTGTGTCATCGTGCCGAGGATGTCTTCAATGTACTGAGGCAGGGTGAACGCAAGGTCGATGTCGACCTGATGGACGCGGTGCTGCAGGTTCTGGACATACTCAATGACCAGTTCAATCAATTGAGTTCCGGTGAAGAGCCGGTGGCTGCCGAGCCGGCGCTGCTGTCCAGGCTCGAGTCCCTGGCGGTGCCTGACAACGGAGAAAACTCAGCACCGGAGGAAACGGCTGCCGCTGAGCCGGAACAGGAAGCGGCCCAAGCGGCACCGGACCCGGCGCAGGGTTCCGAAAGCACTGCCGGTGACAATGAGGCGGAAGCTGCAGAAGAACCGACCCGGAACGCGGAGGTCAAGACAGTACCTGCCAACAGCGATGAGATAACGGACGAAGAATTTGAGTCGCTGCTCGATGCGATGGAGGCGGAAGGAAAACCCGCCTACCTTGGTGCTGCGGAGGAAAGTAAGGCTGAGGGCAGCGAGAACAAGACAGAGCCGGTCCAGGATAGTGCGTCGGCGGATGCGCAGACACAGGATAGCGACGAGATCACGGAAGAGGAATTCGAGGCGCTGCTGGATCAATTACATGGCAAAGGAAAACATTCAGCCGGGCCAGCCGGCAAGCAGAGTACGGCTGCGGAATCGTCACGGCCCGCGGCGTCACCCAAGACGCAGCCTGCGGCCGAACCTGCTGCGGGCACCACGGGTGCTGCAGAGGATGACCTGATCACCGAGGATGAGTTCGAGGAGTTGCTGGATACCATTCACGGTAAGGGCAAGATCAGTACCGAGAACCTGAAAGACAAGGAGAAGCTCAAGGAGATCACTACCAAGGCGGTAAAACCTGCACCAAAGCCTGTCAAGCCGGAAACACCTAAAGAGATTGTCAAGAACACGCTGAAGCAGGCGGCACGTTCGTCGGAGACGACTGTCAGGGTAGATACCAAGCGCCTGGACGATATCATGAATATGGTCGGTGAATTGGTGCTGGTGCGTAACCGCCTGGATACACTAAAGAATAAAATGGACAACGAGGAGGTTGCCAAGGCAGTGGCCAACCTTGATATCGTGACTTCGGACCTGCAGGCCTCAGTGATGAAAACACGGATGCAGCCGATCAAAAAAGTCTTTGGCCGTTTCCCGCGCGTCGTGCGTGATCTTGCACGCAGTTTGAACAAGGAAGTGACACTGGAGTTGATGGGAGAAGAGACAGACCTCGACAAGAACCTGGTCGAAGCGTTGGCCGACCCGATGGTCCACTTGGTGCGTAATTCTGTCGATCATGGCATTGAAATGCCGGATGTGCGCGAGCGTAACTCGAAGAAACGGGTGGGTACGATCGTTCTGTCAGCCGCACAAGAGGGCGATCATATTCTGTTGTCGATCGAAGACGACGGTGCCGGCATCGACGCAAACGTGTTGAAGGAAAAGGCGATTGAAAAAGGAATACTCGATCGTGATGCCGCCGAACGTATGGATGACCGTGATGCATATAACCTGATTTTTGCTCCAGGGTTTTCGACAAAAAACGAGATCTCTGATATCTCCGGACGTGGAGTCGGCATGGACGTGGTGAAAACCCGGATCTCACAACTCAACGGTACGATCGAAATCGATTCGAAGCTTGGCAAGGGAACAAGGATCAATGTAAAGCTCCCGCTGACACTTGCTATTTTACCCACACTGATGGTCAAGGTTGGCGACAGGATCTTTGCGCTGCCCTTGTCCAGTGTCAACGAGATTTTTTCAATCGACTCCTATACTACGAATGTCGTCGACGGGCAGCTGGTAATCATGGTGCGCCGCAAGGCGATGCCGCTTTTCTACCTGAATAAATGGCTGGTCGGCGAGCACCACAATGTCGAGGCAACAGAAACCGACCAGGTGGTGGTCGCCAATGTCGGTAACCAACGTGTGGGTTTTGTGGTGAACCAGGTGGTGGGCCAGGAGGAAGTGGTGATCAAACCGCTGGGTGCCTTGTTGCACGGGTTGCCCGGGTTTGCCGGAGCGACGATTACCGGAGATGGTTGTATAGCATTGATCCTGGATATTCCCAGCCTGATGCGTGCGCGTTGCAGGCATATTTAAGGACGAATACAGGTATGTCGAAATGGCGATAAAAGTCCTTGTGGTAGATGACTCGAGTTTTTTCAGGCGCCGGGTTTCGGAAATGCTGTCCGGCGATGCCCGCTTCAAGATCGTTGGCGCAGCGGCTGACGGCAGGGAAGCAGTAGAAAAAACCAGGGAACTGAAGCCTGATGTGATTACCATGGATGTCGAAATGCCGGTCATGGATGGCATCGAGGCGGTTAAACGGATTATGCGCCGTTGTCCTACCCCGATCCTGATGTTCTCGTCCCTGACCCGTGAAGGTGCCCAGGCCACTTTCGATGCGCTGGAGGCAGGGGCGGTGGACTACATGCCGAAAAATTTTGAAGACATCTCTACCAGGCAGGAAGAGGTGGCCAGGTTGTTGCGTACCCGTGTCTGGAGTATTGGAGTGCGTGGGCTGCCCAGCAGCAAGCAGCCAGCAAGGACCGTCGCCATGGGCCGGGGCACCGGCGCAGCAGCTGGCGGGAAAGGTTTTTCACTGGCTGAGTCGCTGGCAGCGGTACCGCGCTGTCATAGGCTGGTTGCCATCGGTTCTTCGACCGGCGGGCCGGTCGCGATCCAGGAAATCCTGCAAGGCCTGCCGAAGAACTATCCACTGCCGATCGTGATGGTCCAGCATATGCCGAAGTCTTTTACCACCGCGTTCGCGGAACGCCTGAACCGTCTGTGCCAGATCGAAGTGCGGGAGGCAGTCGACGGGGATGAACTGAGGCCGGGGCTGGCGTTGCTTGCCCCCGGGGGGATGCAGATGCTGATCCGCAAGCGCGGCACAAGAATGTTCGTCAAGCTTGAAGACGCAACGACGGAGCAGAACTACAAGCCTTGTGTCGACATCACCTTTCAGTCAATAGCTGATGCCGGGATCGGGTCCTGCCTGGCGATGATTCTGACCGGCATGGGCGCCGACGGGCGCGAAGGTGCGCGGGCGCTGAAAAGCAAGGGCGCGACGATCTGGGCCCAGGACGAGGCGACTTCGGTCATCTATGGCATGCCGATGGCAGTGACCAAGGCTGGGTTGACAGACCATGAGATCCCGTTGAAGGAGATTGCTCCCGCGCTGTTGAAGGTTAGCTGATGGACATATTGACGGTCATAGGGATTCTGGTAGCACTGGCGGCCATTTTCGGTGGGAACATCCTGGAAGGTGGACACACCGATTCCTTGATGCAGCTTACGGCGTTTATCATCGTGATGGGCGGAACGCTCGGGGCAGTCTTGATCCAGACCCATTTGAAGATCTTTTTCCGGTCTTTGTCCATGACCAGGTGGATCGTCTTTCCGCCGAAACTCGCACCGGAGGAAGCGATAGAGAAAATCGTCAACTGGAGTAATATTGCCAGAAAAGAAGGATTGCTGGGACTGGAAGCCATCGCCGAGTCGGAGACCGATCCGTTCGCCCGCAAGGGCCTGCAGCTTCTGGTCGACGGCAGTGAACCGGAAACGATCCGTGGTATACTCGAAGTCGAGGTAGGCGCGAAGGAACACACCGATACCCAGGCTGCCAAGGTCTACGAAGCGCTGGGCGGCTATGCACCAACGATCGGGATCATCGGTGCGGTCATGGGGTTGATCCACGTCATGAACAATCTCGCAGACCCGAGCAAGCTGGGTGGGGGTATCGCGGTGGCGTTCGTTGCCACGATCTATGGTGTGGGCTTGGCGAATATATTTTTTCTGCCAATGGCCAACAAGCTGAAAGCGTTGATCCACCATCAGACGCAATTCCGGGATATGGTCATCGAGGGTGTAATCGCCATTGCGGAAGGCGAGAATCCACGTAATATCGAAACCAAGCTGCAGGGTTACCTGCACTAGCCCGCATTTCTCACTACCCTTCTACTGCGGCGGCGCAATGGCGCGCCCTGGCTGGCTTTCGCTCGGTCGGCAAGCCAGCGTGTAAAAGCCTCTTCGCGTGATGCGATGCGGTTTGTCGTGGTGATGGTGCGTACAACGCACTGCTGGACAATATTAATTTCATATGCTAGAAAAAATATCACATCGTAAATTTGTCGTTATGCGGAGATCCGGTATCCGTTAATAGGCATCCGGAATCTCGAGTTTTTGTTGCCTTAGTCTACTGCGCAATGATCACGGGCTTCATTCTCCGAAAG
>JALUUZ010000318.1 GCA_027021095.1 Gammaproteobacteria bacterium | reverse complement strand
ATATCACCCCCCCAAAGTAGGGTGCGTTGTACGCACCACACGTTGTATGCACCACCACGACAGAGCGAAAGCCAACCAGGCCGCACCCTTGCGCCGTCGCCGTAGAAGGGTGGTGAGAAATGCGGGCTAGCATCACGCTGGATGCCGGGACTGTTTCCAGAGAAAACCTGATAACACCAGGTCACGACGACTGACGGGAACCAAAGGATGGTAACAGCGTTTTGTTTCCGTCGGTCTTCTCGACCAATTGTACGAACAGCCTGTTGGCGTCACGCAACCAGTCACAGAGTTCACAACGGCAGTTTTTGAAATTGTGCCCGGCGCGGCTGACCTTCGAGTCGACATAGGCAATCGCAAACTCCAGCGCCCTGCCCAGCTCCTGCAAGGACCTCTGCTGCAGTACGGATTCCTCTTCGTTTTGATAAACCCACAGGCATTCGCCACCGGCTTCACACAAAGTACAGTGCTCATCATCCGGGTTGAAATACCCGGCGTGCCTGCAATCACCAAGTTCCGCGTCGACTCGCAGGTTCTGACTGATCTGCACACGCGGAAACTTCAGTATCGCGATGATCGCTTTATGCATTGCTGTCTGTAACATCGGATCACCAGCCTGTCCGGAGCGATCATGGGTTTGAAGACGGCTGCCGGGCCCGCCGTGCCAGCCCGAATCGCTCACCGCCCAGGCCAACAGTGGCAGGCAATGCGGGCGACTTTGCCTCCTTAAAGATATAGCCCGAGATTGCTGAAAAATCAAAACTCACGCCCGCAGTTCGATCGCATAGGTGACTGCGTCTTCACGACCTTGAACAGCAGGATAATAATCTTTTCGAATCCCGATCTGGTTGAAGCCTGCCGCATGATAGAGTCTTATCGCCTTGCGGTTGGACCTTCGCACCTCGAGAAAACACGTCCCGGCATGCAAACGCCGTGCTGCATCCAGCATATGCTCGAGCATGACCCGGCCATAGCCTCTGCCCTGGTATTCCGGTGCGACACACAGGTTCAACAGGTGCGCCTCGTTCGCCGCCACCGACATCACGGCGTAGGCGGCGACCACCCCGTCGAGCTGCAAGGCCACGCACCGGTAACCGACCTTGATACAGTCAAGAAAGATATTCCGGCTCCATGGAAATTCATAGTTGGCATTCTCGATGTCGAGCACCTGTTGCAGTTCATGTTCCGTCATCGGCACGAAACGTGGTGCTGCTGTCTCCCGGGTTGCGCTCATCGACCAAGCTGCCCTTCAGCGGCAAAGCAATGCCCGGACTTTTTTCAGGTCATCCCAGGCCTTGCGCTTTTCGCCCGGGGAGCGCAGCAGGTAAGCCGGATGATAACTGACATAGACCGGTATCGATGAGCTGCCGAAACGATGCTCCCGGGTACGCAGGCGCGCCAGGCTGTCAGCGGTTTTCAGGATATTGTGCGCAGCGATCCTGCCCAACGCAAGGATCAGCTTGGGCTGGATCAGCTCGACCTGGCGCACCAGGTAAGGCTCACACCGGCGTACTTCCTCGGGTAAGGGGTCACGATTGTTCGGTGGCCGGCATTTCAGCGTATTGGCGATATAGACCTGGTCGCGTGTCAGGCCGATGGCGATCAGCATTTCGGTCAGCAGCTGGCCCGCGCGGCCGACGAAAGGCAGACCCTGCCGGTCTTCTTCGGCGCCCGGCGCCTCGCCTACGATCAGCAAGTCCGCATTCGGATTGCCTGAACCGAACACCGTTTGCGTACGGCTCTGATGCAGGTCACACAAACGGCATTCAGCGACGGCTTTCTCCAGCATGCGCCAAGTCATCGACATCACCGGGTTGCCGCTTTCCGGCTGCGCGCCAGCCGGTGCTGCATCGGTAACAGCCGCGGCATCCTCTACCCCGGCACCGGGCGCCGACAGAACCGGCGCATCGACTGCAAGCTCGCGCAGCTCCCAGAGCTGTACACCCATTTGCTGCAGTGCCGCCCGCTTTCTTGGATCACGTATGGCCATACACAAAATACACTACACTATAAACTCAAGGTTCCGGTCGTCTCTCGATGCGCCAGCCGGGCACGACCCGGCCGTGTCAGCAAAACCCAGGACCGGATTATAGCACGCCGTGACCGCCGGGCTCGCTACAACTTGGGTGCGGCCGGTGTTTCCACCTGCGGATGGGCCCGGTCCACCGGCGCAATAATCTTGTTGAGGCCGTTGATATACGCCTTGACCGAGGCCAGGATGATATCCGTGTCTGCCCCCTGGCCATTGACGATCATGCCGTTCCTGCGCAGGCGCACCGTCACCTCTCCCTGCGAATCAGTGCCGCTGGTGATGTTGTTCACCGAGTACAGCTGCAATTCGGCGCCGCCGGTATCGACGATCTTGTTGATCGCCTTGAACGAGGCATCCACGGTACCATCGCCCTCCGACTGTGCCTTTTTCTCGACCCCGTCGACGTTCAGCGTAATCTCCGAACAAGGCACCTCCCCGGTCTCCGAACACACCTTCAACGCCACCAGCTTGATACGCTCATTGGCAATCTCGGCGCTGGTCTCAGTCACCAGTGCCTGCAGGTCCTCATCGTAGATCTCGTGCTTTTTGTCTGCCAGTTGTTTGAACCTGGCAAACGCGTTATTCAGGTCTTCGTCGGTCTTGAAATCCACACCCAGCTCGTGCAGGCGGGTCTTGAACGCGTTACGCCCCGAATGTTTGCCCAGCACCATGCGGTTGGCCGACCAGCCGACATCCTGGGCGCGCATGATTTCGTAGGTCTCACGATTCTTCAACACACCGTCCTGGTGGATGCCCGACTCGTGTGCAAACGCATTGATGCCGACGATCGCCTTGTTCGGCTGTACTGGAAAACCGGTAATGTTCGATACCAATCGGGAACAGGCCACGATCTGCGTGGTGTCGATCTGGGTCGCGCACTGAAAGAAATCCTTGCGTGTTTTCACCGCCATGACGACCTCCTCCAGCGCCGCATTGCCGGCCCGCTCCCCCAGGCCGTTGATCGTACACTCCACCTGGCGCGCCCCATTTTTGACCGCAGACAGCGAGTTTGCGACCGCCAGCCCGAGATCATTGTGACAATGCACCGAAAACACGGCACGCGCGGAATTCGGGATTCTTTCGAGTAATGTCTTGATCAACTCACCGAATTGCTGCGGCATGTTGTAGCCCACCGTATCAGGAATGTTGATGGTCGTGGCACCGGCGTCGATCGCCGCCTCGATGACGCGGCAAAGAAAATCCAGCTCTGAACGGCCGGCATCTTCCGGTGAAAATTCCACGTCATCGGTAAACTTTCTGGCCCGCTTTACCGCCTGGACCGCCTGTGCGAGGACTGCCTCAGGCTGCATACGCAATTTCATCTGCATATGAATTGGCGAGGTTGCGATAAAGGTATGGATTCTCGTTCTCGCCCCCCCTTTCAACGCCTCCCCGGCACGGTCGATATCCTTGTCCAGCGCGCGCGCAAGGCCGCACACGACGCTGTCACGTACACTCTCGGCCACTGCCCGCACGGCCTCGAAATCCCCGGGGCTGGCGATCGGAAACCCTGCCTCGATCACATCGACCTTCAGCTTCTCCAGTGCCCTGGCGATGCGGATTTTCTCATCCTTGTTCATCGATGCGCCGGGACTTTGTTCCCCGTCCCGTAACGTCGTATCGAAGATAATCAAGTTATCCTGTTCTGCTGACGCGCTCATGTCTGTTCTCCACTATTAGGATACTATAATAGCCTGTGTTTGAATGTTTGCCTGGAATCGATGCGTATTCCCTCGCCAGGGTTGCGGTGAGTCTGCCCTACGGCAGTAGCAGCAGCAGAAAAGCGGCGCAGCCGTTGCAGCCGAACCGATCGTTGGGTGTGCCTATAGTGGAATTACATTTCATACCGCTTATCTAAAACTATCACCTGTGGTTTGTCAAGATTTTTCCCGGCAATACAACCCGTCCCCGCCACACGCAACCGCCGTCAGTCGGCAGACTTCGGGTTTTCCGGCCTGGTTTCCTTTGGCCGGCCCGCCGCCCCGGCCGCCGGTGATTCGGCACCGTTCGCTTGGGCCTGGTCCGCTGTGCCTGCCGTCTGCCGGGCAAGACGCCGCTGCCGGAACCGGTACAGCGACAACACGGGTCCGGACAAGGCATACAAAAAGAATACACCAAAAAAAACCTTCGGCGGATCGAGAAAAACCAGCACCAGTAACAACACGATCAGGAATGCGCCGCTGAACGGTATCTTGCCCTCACGGTTACTGTCTTTGAAACTGCTGTAGAAAATCGGGCTGATCATCAGGCTGCCGGCGACGACCGTCAGAATCAGTGCCGGCACCCACAAATCCTTGCCTGGGCCCAGGCCCCAATCCTCGCAGACCCAGATAAACGACATCAGCAGGGTCGCTGCCGCAGGACTCGCCAGCCCGCGAAAATATTTCTTTTCCACCGTCTCGATCTGCACATTGAAACGCGCCAGCCGCAGCGCAGCCATCGCGGCATAGAAAAAAGCCGCCAGCCAGCCAAGCTTGCCGAGTTCGGGGCTCAACGCCGCCATACCCTGCAGCGACCACAGGTACATGACCAGTGCCGGCGCCAGGCCAAACGACACCATGTCCGCCAGGCTGTCATACTGGGCGCCGAAATTGGTCTGGGTATTGGTCATTCTCGCAATCCGGCCATCGACCCCATCGAGCAGCATCGCAACGATGACTGCAATCGCTGCAAAGGTAAAGTGTCCCTTGATTCCGGCGATGATCGAATAAAACCCGGCAAACAGGCCAAAGGTGGTAAACAGATTCGGCAGCAGATAGACCCCACGCCTCGGTTTTTTCGGTTTTGCTGCTTCGTCCATCGAAAGTCGCCCTGTCGTTACCTGTGCCGCAAAGCAGCAGCACAGCCGTTGCCTATGCCTGACCAAAGACTCTGCAGGCGCCGAGTAAACCCTGATTTTACCACTAGCCCGCATTTCTCACCACCGTTCGTCGCGAGACGGTGCAAGGGTGCGGAATCTAAAACACGCAGCGGAAACTGAGCTACTTATGTACAAGCGTGGCAATCACGTCCACACCGGCACGCACTGCCTGGCCGGCCTCGACATTGACCTTGGAGTTTGCCGGGACATAGACTTCGACTTCAGCACCAAAACGGATAAAACCGCATCGTTGCCCCTGGCCGATTCTTTCGCCGGTATTGACATAACACTGAGGACGCTGCAGCAGATTACTGTGACTGAGCACCAGGACGACATCGTCGCTTTCATCGGTTTGTATCCAGATTCCGTAACGCCTGCTGTCGCCGGCCTGCATGCCCGGCATCCGGGTCCAGCGTTCGACGATCTTGCCCTCGGTCGGGCTGCGCGTAGTATAGATACCCCAGAATCTCATCTGTACCGAAATTCTGATCGCATCGCGGTCGAGATAGGGATCATGCGCCGGCTCCACGCGCGTGATTCTGCCATCGGCCGGACTGATCACCGCCAGGGGCAAGGCCGGCACCTCGCGAGTCGGATCACGGTACAGAAAAAGCAGTAACACAGCCAGCAGCCACAACGGCGCGGCTACCCATGGCCGTTCAGCGAAGTGCTGCAGCAACAACGACACCAGCAGCACGACCGAGGCATAGAGCCAGCCCTCTTTCAACACCAACGAGTAATTCCCTTTGCCTGCCATCGCTGTTTCCGGATTCTACTGCCGGCGGTTCAGTTCTTTTCCTTGTCCACGATCTTGTTCGCCTTGATCCATGGCATCATGTCACGCAGTTTCTCGCCGACCTGCTCGATCGCATGGGCGCGCCCGATCCGGCGCTTGGCCTTCAGTGTCGGTGCTCCGGCCTGGTTTTCGAGAATGAATTCGCGCGCAAATTCACCATTCTGGATCTCGGTCAGAATCTTCTTCATTTCCGCTTTGGTGGCGTCATTGACGACACGCGGTCCACGGGTCAGATCCCCGTACTCGGCGGTATTGGAAATCGAGTAGCGCATGTTCGCGATACCGCCCTCGTACATCAGGTCGACGATCAGCTTCAGTTCGTGCAGGCATTCGAAGTACGCCATTTCCGGCGCATAACCGGCCTCGACCAGCGTCTCGAAACCAGCCTGCACCAGTGCCGTGGTACCTCCACACAAAACCGCCTGCTCGCCGAACAGGTCCGTCTCGGTCTCTTCACGGAAGCTGGTTTCGATCACACCGGCCCGCCCGCCGCCATTGGCCGACGCATAGCTCAATGCGATCTCCTTGGCCTGGCCGGATGCATTCTGAAACACCGCGATCAAGGACGGCACCCCACCACCCTGTGTATAGGTGGACCTGACTAAGTGTCCCGGACCCTTGGGTGCGATCATGATGACATCGAGATCCGCGCGCGGCTCGATCTGGCCGTAGTGGATATTGAAACCATGCGCAAACGCCAGCGCCGCGCCCTGCCTGATATTCGGCAGCACCTGCTCGCGGTACAACGCCGCCTGATGTTCATCCGGAGCCAGGATCATGACCACGTCGGCGCCGGCCACTGCTTCTGCAATCGGCTTGACCACGAGTCCCGCCGCTTCGGCCTTGGCCGCCGAACCGGACCCGGCGCGTAAACCGACGATGACATCGACACCCGAGTCTTTCAGATTGTTGGCATGCGCATGTCCCTGCGAGCCATAACCGATAATCGCTACTTTTTTGCTTTTTATAATCGATAGATCTGCATCTGAATCATAATATACGTTCATTGTGGTTACCTGCTAAGAAATATTGAATTCTGTAAATCTCTGCCGCCTGGACTACAACACCAGGCTGTTGCCGTTGCGCGCAATCCCGATCGAACCGGAGCGCACCACCTCGATGATCTGCATCTTGCCGATCGCATTGATAAAGGCATCCAGCTTGTCGCTGTCACCCGTCAGTTCGACGGTATAGGTTTCGGTGGTCACATCGACCACCCGGCCGCGAAAGATGTCCACCAGTCGCTTGATCTCCTCCCGCTGCTCCGCTTCCGCCCTGAGCTTGATCAGCATCAGTTCGCGTTCGATATGTGCACCCTCGGTCATGTCCGCCAGCTTGACGACATCGATCAGCTTGTTGAGCTGCTTGACGATCTGCTCGATGATCTCCTCGGTTCCGCTGGTCACGATCGTCATACGCGAAAGCGATGGATCATCGGTCGGGGCCACGGCCAGGGATTCGATATTGTAGCCACGCGCCGAAAACAACCCCGCCACCCGCGACAGCGCACCCGATTCGTTTTCTAGGAGAATGGAAATAATATGTCGCATGCACTCACACCAGAATCATTTCGTTTTGACCACCCCCGGCCGGAATCATCGGGTAGACGTTTTCTTCAGGATCGGTGATGAAATTGAGGAAGACCGCCCTGTCGTTTATCTCCATCGCTTCCTGCAGTGCCGCTTCGACCTCGTCCGGCTTGGTCACCAGAATACCGGCATGCCCGTAGCTCTCTGCCAGCTTGACGAAATCCGGCAGTGATTCCATGTACGACATCGCGTAACGGCGCTGGTAGAAGAACTCCTGCCACTGCCGGACCATCCCCAGGTAGCCGTTGTTCAGATTGACGACCTTGATCGGCAGACCGTACTGCTTGATGGTCGACAGTTCCTGGATACACATCTGGATACTGCCCTCGCCGGTCACACAGACCACGGTGTCGTTCGGATAAGCCAACTGCACTCCCATCGCCGCCGGCAAGCCAAAGCCCATCGTGCCCAAGCCCCCGGAGTTGATCCAGCGCCGTGGTTTGTTGAACTTGTAGAACTGGGCCGCCCACATCTGGTGCTGGCCGACGTCAGAGGTCACGAAGGCCTCCCCCTGGGTAATCCGGTAAAGGGTCTCGAGCACGTATTGCGGCTTGATACGCTCGCTGTCACGGTCATATTTCAGGCAGTCCATCGAGCGCCATTCGTTGATCTGCTTCCACCATTCGGCCAGCGCCTCGGGATCGGGTTTCTGCTTCCGGGCTTTCAGCCCCTTGATCAGCTCACGCAGGAACACACTGACATGCCCGATCAGTGCCACGTCGACCTTGACGTTCTTCGAGATCGACGAGGGGTCGACATCGATATGCACGATCTTCGCTGTCGGACAGAACTTGTCGACGTTGCCGGTCACGCGGTCATCGAACCTGGCGCCGACCGCCAGCAACACATCGCAGTTGTGCATCCCCAGGTTGGCCTCGTAGGTGCCATGCATACCCAGCATCCCGATGAATTTGTCATCGGTCGCCGGGTACCCGCCAAGCCCCATCAGCGTGTGCGTGACCGGGAACCCCAGCAGCCGCGTCAACTCGATCAACTCCTCGGCTGCATTGTCCAGAATCACTCCGCCGCCGGCGTAGATCATCGGCCGCTTGGCCTGGAGCAGATAGTCCACGGCGGTTTCCACCAGCGACAGGTCCACCGGCACGACCGGCGAGTAGGAACGCATCGAAATGGTTTCCGGGTAGTCGAATTCGGCCTTGTTGGCGGTCACATCCTTTGGAATGTCCACGACCACCGGGCCGGGCCGGCCGGTGGTGGCGACATAGAAAGCCTTTTTCATCGTCAAGGCCAGGTCTTTGACGTCCTTGACCAGAAAATTGTGCTTGACGCACGGGCGAGTGATCCCGACCGCGTCGACTTCCTGAAACGCGTCGACCCCGATCAGGTTGGTAGGCACCTGCCCGGTAATCACGACCAGCGGGATCGAATCCATGTAGGCTGTGGCGATACCGGTGACCGCATTGGTCGCTCCCGGACCGGAAGTCACAAGCACGACACCGGGCTTGCCGGACGCGCGGGCATAGCCATCCGCCGCATGGGTTGCAGCCTGTTCATGACGCACCATGATGTGCTGCACATCCTCCTGCTTGTACAGTGCGTCGTAAATATGCAGCACCGCGCCGCCAGGATAACCGAAAACGTACTCGACCTTTTCGCGTTTCAAGGCTTCGACAAAAATTTCAGCGCCGGTCAATTCCACTTATTTGCCCTCTCCTGACAAACTGCCTAACTGTGTTAATTCGAGCATAAAATTAATAAATACCAGGGCCATACCGAGGTGTTTAAAAATTGGATTTTACACGATTTTTATCAAAGGTGAGACTACTAATTGTCAGCCATAGAAAATATTTCCAGACCCGCCGTCAAGCTTCGGTACCCGGCAGCCGGCGCAAACGGTTGATTCTATGAGCGGCCCGCAGGCAATTAAAGTTTCTCCCGGTCTGTCCGTCATAGTCAATAAGACCTGGCCCCACTCTGCCCATCGGCAGTAGTTTGGTATTTAGTGGGGATATTAACCTTCAGCCATCACCGGACCCGGATCGAACGCATGCAACGACGACGAACAAAAACGGCAATCACCGTGGTCTGCCTGGTACAGGCCCTTTCTCTGCTGCTGCCACTGCAGGCGCTTGCCGAGATGTACAAATGGGTCGATGAAAACAATGTCACCCATTACACACAAGAACCACCGATCGGCTATGACGCACAAAAACTCAGGGAGCAGCCCGCACCGGCCGCGGCGAAAACACCAGACCGCCCGCGGACCGAAAAAAAACGGTCGGCCAAAAAACCGGATGCCGAAGAACTCAAAAAGAAACTCAGCCTCGAATCACAAAACGCAATGCGCTGCAGTATTGCCCGCAAAAACCTGGCCTTGTTGCAGAAACCACACAATATCATACGCAAACGTGTCCAAGGCAAACTCCAGGTCGTCAGTTTCAACGACCGTGGGGTGCTGATCGAACGCCAGCAACAAGAAATCAAACGCTACTGTCACGACGCCCGCTAGCCCGCATTTCTCACCACCGTTCGTCGCGAGACGGACCGGGGTGTGGCTTGGGCGGCTTTCGCGACCGGTAAGCACGCAGGCAGGGGGGGCCCAATGGATGGATAATGACATGGTACGGAAGAATCGTGTGTTGAAAGATCGTCACACGACCCAATATGATTCGTCGCGGTGCTGGTATAGACGATGCCTCCCCGCCCCCATCGTGACGG
>JALUUZ010000317.1 GCA_027021095.1 Gammaproteobacteria bacterium | reverse complement strand
GCGCTATCCCACGATCCGCTTTATCGCCAACGAAATTCCTGTCGAACTGGTGCTGTTTACCCAGGATGAAATACGCCAGGCCCCGCTGAGCCAGATCGACGGCAAACCCATGCAGCGTGCGACGCTGGCCGAGGTCAAAAAACTGTCAGGCACCACCTGATTTCACTTCAGGTTGCAGCAACATTGTCCACAAAATAAACAACTTGCTGTTGAAATCGTCAAATTTCCTGCAATTCCGCCGCTAAATCGTTGAAACAACAATAATCCAGTAGAAGTTTCGATTGCCTGCGTGTTTATCATTGGTTAATATTTAGACTTCAAAGGCGCCAGACAAACCAGAACCCAGATTTCTGACGAACAGCGAGCATACGCTGATACGATAAGGAGCCAACAATGGAAGATCTCAGCATTGAAGGACTACCCTCTGCGGCCAGGCATCCAAAGCATCCGCCCTGCTTCAGGATACACTGACGATGAATCCCAAACTCAGACTATTGTTGAACGGCCTGCGCCGCGGCGTGCGGAATCTGCTGCATTTTCCGGTTTCATCCACCTCCAAGCTGGAAGAAAAACTTATCCAGGCGATTCGCAAGCGTGATTTCCAGCGCCTGACGGTCCTGCTGCAAAAACACAAGCACCTGAAATCATACAGCGGTACCTATGGCTCTATTCCGCACCTGGTCTACCGGCTTACCGACTGCGACCTGGAAAGCATCCGCTTTTTGCTCCGCCAGGGGATCAATTTCCAATCACGTGATTCTTATGGCTGTACCCTGCTTGACACCGCAGTCATCGAAGGCCGGCCTCAGCTGTGTGAGCTGTTGCTGGCTGAGTGCAAAAACCTGCTGACCGCCGACCCGCATGGACATACCACACCGCTGCATAAAGCAGTTCAGTACAACCAGGAAGTCATCCTGGAACTGTTTCTCGATCACCTGGAGAAAGAAGATACCCACACGGGCCTGATCACTGACGCCTTGTACGAGGCGGTCAGACAGAATAAAACTGAAATGGCGGCACTGATCAGCCGTTACAAACTCGACCTGGACAAACGTTATGAAAACAACGCGTCACTGGTCCACTTTGCACCTTCCGTGGAAATGCTGACACTGCTTGCCGAACGCGGCTTCGATGTCGAAAGCAAAGATGAGTTCAATACCAGCCTGCTGTCACGCTACGTGATGGACAACGACTTGGAAATGGTCTCGGCGCTGCTCGACCTGAGGCCGGAGATCGCAGACGATACAAGCTACTCCGAAGCCATCATGGTCGCATGCAAGAATGAAAACATCCCACTGCTGCAAACGCTGATCGACCACAATTCGCAGCAAAACGACTACAGCGAATGGATATTGTGCCACGCGGTGGAAGAACGCTGCAGCATCGAAACCCTGAAATTCCTGATCGACAACCGTGCAGAGATCGACGGCCGCAATTACCGCAACCAGACTCCGTTGATGCTTGCCGCGCAGAAAAACAATCCCTATTATCTGCGTTTCTTTCTGAAAATGGAAGCCGATGCCAACCTGGTCGATGACCAGGGCAGAAACGCGCTGACCTATGCGATCATGCACCGCAGCGAAAAATGTATCAAGAACCTGTTGCCGGCAACCAGGGACCTGAACCAGAAAGACAAGAAAGGTTTCGATATCGCGCTGCATTGCGCAATCTCGGGCACTGCACAAATCGCACAGATCCTTACAGAACACAAGGTCGCCTTGGATAAGATCTATCCTGATAACAAAACCACGTTGATCTTTGCCGCGATGGCCGGCAATGTCGAGATGGTCAACTACCTCGTCGGGGCGGGGGCCGACATCGACGCGTTCGACGACAAGCAGCGCACCGCGCTGATGTACAGCAGCGGCAACGGGCACTACAAGACCACCGAAGCACTGCTCGCAGCCGGTGCCGACATACACCACCGGGATGAAAACGGGCTGACCGCAGAACAATTGGCGAAATCGACCGATGTCAGGGAACTGTTTGCTTCCGTGCGGGAGAACCACGTCGACACCCTGCCCAGGTCTTCGTCACCGGGTTATACTGAGAACCCGGCTCCTTTTTAACGGGTTGGTGCGTACAACGCACCCTACTTTGGAGCATGACATTTTCTTGCTGTAAATCCTTTGGTATGCTTCGCATACCGTCATGACGAGGTAGGTTGCGTTGTACGCACCAACACCAAGGCAAATCAAATCGTATCACCTGGCGATTCTTCCATGACGCACGATCATCGGCGTGCCCTTGTGCCGTCTCGCGCCGAGCGGTGGTGAGGAATCCGGGCCAGCAGCAGCTGCAGATGTCTATAGACATTTTCCATGACCAGCGGCTGTGCGCTGACGTTTGGATGTACACCGTCCGGCTGCATATACTGCTTATAACCTGCGACCCCTTGAAGCATAAATTCCAGCAGCCGCAGCTTGTGCTGCCGGGCAAGCTGACTATACACCTGGTGAAACTGCCTGGTATAGACCGGCCCGTAATTCGGCGGCAGGCGGACCCCTACCAGCAAGACCTTGACCTTTTTCTTTTCGAGCAATACCAGCATCGCGTGCAGATTCTGCCGGATCTGTGCAACGGACAGGCCACGTAAACCGTCGTTACCGCCGAGGGCGAGAATAACGACCTCCGGCCGGTGCATCGCAAGTGCCGCAGGCAGACGTGCCAGACCGCTTTGCGTGGTATCACCGCTGATACTGGCATTGACTACCTGGTAGCGGCGGCCCTGCCGTTGCAGCTTTTTTTCCAGCAGGCTGACCCAGGCACGTTCGAGCGGCACACCGTAACCGGCACTCAGGCTGTCACCGAAGACCATGATAACCCGCTTGCCAGCCTGGCTGACAGGTGTCAGTATACTCAATACGAGAATCAGGAGATATTTACTCATGGGTGCGGATTCCTCAGCGCCTATTGTGCACACAAAGGCTCTTTGCAAGCAAGTCGACAGCCCGGCGGGAACACTGCGGATACTCGAAGACATCAACCTGCGTATCGCGAGCGGCAAGGCCGCGGCGATCGTCGGGCGGTCCGGGTCCGGAAAATCGACACTGTTAAGTCTGCTGGCGGGCCTCGATACCAGCTCGTCGGGAGAGGCCTGGTTGTTGGCGCAAAACCTGTCAGCGATGACCGAAGACCAGCGGGCAGCGCTGCGGGCCGGAAACGTCGGTTTCGTGTTTCAATCCTTTCACCTGCTGCCGCATCTCAGCGCGCTGGAAAACGTCAGCCTGCCGTTGGAACTCGCCGGCGACCCGCAGGCCGCACAGCAGGCGCAGCGGGCACTGCAACAGGTAGGCCTGGCACAGCGCCTGCACCACTATCCAAACCAGCTGTCTGGCGGCGAACAGCAGCGTGTCGCGATCGCACGCGCATTTTCCGCCGGCCCCCGGCTTATTTTCGCCGATGAGCCGACCGGTAATCTCGACCAGAAAACCGGGCATGCCGTGATCGAGCTGCTGTTTCGGCTCAACCAGGCCCATGGCACGACACTGGTCATGGTGACGCACGACCTGGCCCTGACCAAACACTGTGAACTGGTTTTCGAACTCGAGGATGGCAGGCTCAATGCCTAGCCCGCATTGCTCACCACGTATAAGTGCCTTCAAAAACCTGCGGCGCAGCCACCGCAGCGGCGAGCTCCGTCTGCTGGTCCTGTCACTGGTCATCGCTGTAACCAGTGTCAGCAGCATTCACTTTTTTGCCGATAGGGTGGAGCGCGGGCTTGGCCTCTATACCGCAGACCTGCTGGGCGCAGATCTGCTCGTGGTCTCGCCGGACCCGATTGCCGAAAACAAAGTGTTGCAGGCACAGAAAATGAAATTACGCACCGCCCGCACCTTGTCCTTCAGCAGCGTGGTCGTTGCCGGCGAGCGCTCACAGCTCGTCGCGGTCAAGGCAGTCAGCCGGGGTTACCCGCTGCGTGGGGACCTTACGATAAGCCACTCACCCAGCGGACCGCCGCTCAGCGCCCTGCATGTTCCACGCCCGGGAAAGGTCTGGGTCGCGCCCAGGCTGTTCCGTGTGCTGGGGCTAAAAATCGGCGGCATGCTGCAGTTGGGACAGGCGACCTTCGAGGTCAGTGCCATACTGCATGCCGAGCCTGACAGAGGCAATGAGTTTTTCAATATCGCACCCCGCCTGATGATGCGCCTCGGCGATGTCGCATCGACCGGGCTGGTCCAGCCGGGAAGCCGGGTCCGGCACAAGCTGCTGACAGCCGGCGCGCAACCTGCCATCGAGCGTTACCGGGCCTGGCTCGCACAGCAGCTGAAGGGCAATGAACAAATCCAGGATTTCCGCCAGGCACGGCCGGCGTTCAAGGTTGCAATCCGCCAGGGCGAACGCTACCTGCGCCTGTCCAGCCTGATCAGCCTTTTGCTGGCGGGCGCGGCGATCGCGATCGCAGCATGGCGCTATGCCAGGCAACAATTCGATTATTGCGCGATACTGCGTTGTCTCGGTGCCACCGGAAAAGTCATTCTCAAGTTATATCTCACACAGCTATTCTGGCTCGGCCTGTTTGCCAGCACAGCAGGCTGCCTGCTTGGGTTCGGCCTGCAGTTTTTTCTCGCTGCGTTGTTACAGGATATCACCGGGCATGCCCTGCCCATGCCCGGCCTTAGCCCGTGGCTCGCAGGCCTCGGCATCGGCATGCTGACCTTGTTCGTTTTTGCGCTGCCGCCCATCCTGCGCTTGAAATCGGTTCCCGCACTGCGGGTGATACGCCGCCAGTTCGGGCCACCGCCGCCCGGCCTGTTCGCGACCGGCGCGGCAGGCATCACACTGCTTGCCACAGTAATGCTGTTGATCACCGATGATTTCGCGTTGAGCTGGCGGTTGTTGCTCAGCGCCGCCGCGGCCGGCACCGTGCTGGTCGCAGCGGCCTGGTTACTGGTAAAGCTCGCTGCACTGGGACGTTACTGCAAACCAGGCGCATGGCGTTACGGGATCATCGCACTGAGTAAACGCCCTGTCACCACAGCCGTCCAGGTGGCCGGGATCGGTATCGGCCTGATGGCCCTGCTGATCGTCTCACTGGTACAGCACGATATGCTTGCACAATGGCAGGCCAAGCTGCCCGACAAGGCACCAAACCAGTTTGTCATCAATATCCAGGATCACCAGAAAAAAACGCTCAACGGCTTTCTGCGACAAAACGGCTATCCCCGCCTGAAGTTCTACCCGATGGTACGCGCACGGCTGATCCGCATAAACGGGCGCAAGACCGGGCCTGAAAACTACACCAACGCGCGCGCAAAACACCTGATTACACGTGAATTCAATCTCTCCTGGGCGCACACACCGCAATACCGCAACCGGGTCGTCAGCGGACGCTGGTGGTCACAGCCCGCAAACGATCCGGCGCAGGTTTCGTTCGAGTTGTCCATCGCCAAAAGGCTTGGGATCAGGCTGGGTGACCAGCTGACATTCCTGGTCGCCGGGCGCGAGGTACAGGCGAAGGTCACCAGCCTGCGCCGGATCGCCTGGGACACCATGCGGCCGAATTTCTTTGCAGTGACTCCACCGGGCCTGTTGGAACCCTATCCCCGCACATGGATATACAGCTTCTACCTGCCCCCAGGAAACCCGGACTTTATCACCCGGCTGGTCAAACGTTTTCCCAACCTGACGATTATCGACGTTTCGGCAATCATCCGGCAGATCAAGAAAATCACCCGCAACGTCTCCTGGACTATTGAGTTCATCTTCGTCTTTACCCTGCTTTGCGGCTTCCTTGTGCTGTTCGCCACCATCCAATCCGGCCTGTATGAACGCCACAGGGAAACCGCGTTGCTGCGTGCGCTAGGTGCCAGAACAGGCTACCTGCTCAAAGCCACCCTGAGCGAATTCCTGGTAATGGGAATGCTGGCCGGTGTGCTTGCATCGGCCGGTGCAACACTGGCGGCATGGCTTGTTTCTCATGGCATCCTGCAGATCGAGTTCAACCTCAACCCAGCCTGGTGGCTGGTTGGCAGCCTCGGCGGCGCGGCCGGTGTCGGCCTTGCCGGGATGGCGGTTACAGTGCGCATGATCCGCAAGTGAGAATGGTGCGTACAACGCACCGACGCTACAACCGCGCCAGCCCGCATTTCTCACCACCGTTCGTAGCGAGACGGTGCAAGGGTGCGGCATGGGTGGCTTTCGCGACCGAGGAGCGCGCAGGCAAGTAGGGTGCGTTGTACGCACCGTCGAAGAGTGGTGAGAAAGGCGGGCCAGCCAGTCAATGACCAGCTGATGCGCCCGCGACAGCATACTGGCATGTCCACCCCTGACCTGGCGGTAAGCGTTCAGGCTCGACTTCGGCAGGCGCGGAAACAAGTGCTCGTAGCCCAGCCTGACAGCAACCATATCGTCGGCACCGTCTATCCAGAGTACAGGCAGTCTGGCTTTGTAAAGTTCACGCGTAAAATTCGGGTAGACCGTCGGGTCGAAATAAGAAAGATAGATCTCGGCCGTGGTACGTACACTGAACGTGTTGCCTCGAATCATATCGTGAAAACTGTTCATCACCCTGCCCTTGCCTTGTCTTACCAGTTTTCGCGCACGCTGCACATCCATCGCGGTGGCCTCCTGCAGGCCATTCGAATGATGCACCAGGTGACCGGGCGCCAGCATCACCACGGCAGCAAGCTGTTTCGGCGGTTTGCGTACGGTGGTATACAACAGGCTGACCGTCGCGCCGATACTGTGGCCAACAAACACGACCTTTTTATGCCTTTCTGAGATAGCCTGAACGACCTCATCCAGGTAGACAAATTCATCCTCCAACGCGGCCAGGTAACCACGATGCGGCATGGTTGGAATATACACGGTGTAGCCGGCAGCCGACAGCCGCCGGGCGAATGTCCTGACCAGTTGATGCGAGGCGTCGACGAGCCCCTTGCTGTGCAAAAATACGATGCCGAGTTTCCTGGCCTGTCCCTTGCCAGGATAAATCGCGACCGGACCGGAAAAACCCTCGGATTTTATATAGATGGATTCTGCCTGACAGCACAGGACTGGCAGCACGAACAACAATAGTAGTATGCTCCTAGCCCGCATTTCTCACCACCTTTCTCTCCGCGGATTATTCAGGCGGGGGTTGCTAAAATCACGACCCATTAAAGCAAACCACACGGGAAATGGTGCACGACGTACCCTACCTTGCTATATTTCAACAACACTGTCCCCGAACCTGCGCCTCGTAGAGTTGATAACCCGACACTGATACGTGTCTTCTTTACTGTTTATGATACTGCAAAATACTTCCAGGTGGAATTGTCTGTGACAGACCAACACGTTACACTAGCGTTTACCAGCACAAACACAGACGCACGTTATGTCCAGTATTTCTTTACATCTACTCCCTTACTCGACCGCCTTCGTCGTGCTGCTGCTTATGGCGATATCCCAGGTGCCTGCACAGGACCATTCGGTGGCATCCCAATGTGATGTCACTTACAAAGCCTTCCGCACCCGCTATAAAAACGGCCTGCTGACCGTCTGGAGCAAAAACGGAACGCTCAAGGAACGCGGTCCCTACCGCCAGGGCCGCAAGATTGGCAAGTGGACCTTCTGGTCACCAAAGGGCGGAGCCTTTTTCGTCGGTACGGTGGTCAACACCTGTGACTGCCGCAACACCTGCGTGTTCCGCAAAGACCGACAAAGCCCGGACGCCACGACCTACCAGTTGTACGAACAATGGTTTGAATCAGGAAGAATCGTTGCTGAAGGTGCGCTGATGGAAAAACTGGAAAAAAAACAGGTCACTGCCAAGGGTTTTTTTTCTTTCGACGGCAAAGAGCGCTGGCTCGTACGGCAGCACGGTTACTGGCGAATCTACGACAAAACGAGTGGAAAAATTAAAAAAGAACAATGGTATGTCTTCGGTAAACTGAAACAGACCATCGTACATTGACTGCAAGAGTTCCGCTGCAATAAATTGCCCGTAAAGCTGTGAAAACACATTACTTTACGGGCAACACCCCCAGCTTGTAATCTCGCATGCCCGATCAAGTGAAACAGTCAGGTATCAGCCGTTAGGGTAATTCCAGTGAAAAGGATTATACTTATTATCGTTACGGAAAATCTCTTCACGTAAACGGCGATAGTTGAACTTCAATTTCTTGATCGACCAGCGCACATTATAACTATGATGCACATCGTGCGAATGTCTGAACGCCGACATCAGCCGATAAAATTTTCCGCGGATATAGCGAAATTCCTTTCTTACTGTACGGGCATGTGCACCACTGCGTACGACCCTGCGAAAATGTGAAACCTCCCGGGCAAAACGGCGTGCGTGCGCGCTGACATGGGAAAAACCAGTCTCATGCCGCAGCTTGTGGGCAACCTGGTAGGCTGCGTCTTCGAGCTTGCTGGCCTTCCAGTCGATATTGTAATCATAGGCAAATGCACTTCCAGCCGCCAAAAACAACATCAGCAGCAATAATTTGATAAATCGCATAATGCTTCCTCCAGTCAAGTTTTTCTCGATTTTGTTCTATTTTAGCCGGAACAGACTGAATTGAAGCTGAACGGGTTGGTGAGAAATGCGGGCTAGCTGCACGAATCATACACGCAAAAAAAAGGCCGTATCGAACGGCCTTTTTTACTACTGAATACCGGGAGGTTCTTATTTTTTGATACCCGCCTCGTTCAACATGTACACGACCACTTCCTTGATCTCTGCATCGCTCAACGTGGTGCCGCCCTTGGGAGGCATTGCACCCTTGCCCTTGACAACGATCTTCACCATCTCATCGACACCCTTCTTGGCACGTTCACCCCACGCGGCCTTGTCACCCATCTTCGGTGCACCGGCAACACCGGTCTTGTGGCAACCCAGGCACGCTGCGCCAAGCTGTGCGGGTGATTTACGTGCAACCAGCTTGGTTGCAACACTGACGGTTTTTACTTCACTGACCCGGGCAATATTGGCATCGGAGTCTTTCCGGGCGATCTTGTCCGGAGTAGCGATATTCTGTGCCAACACGAATACAATGATGGCCAGCGCGACCATGCCTGCCAGAATAAGAATAAAGTTTCTTACAAATACACTATCTGCTTGTCCCACAGTACTATCCTCATCAAGTTGAAAAATCGTTGCTGAACTCCACTGACCCCAGTTGAGCGGCTGAACCCCACAAAACTGAATTTGAATCAGCTGTTTTTCCCGGTTATCCGCTTATGGGCCTATTATTCTTTTTTATTCGGAGGCCAATCGACACCCGTTCAGGCCACCAAGTATATCAGCGTTTGATTATACCCATTATTTCGCGACAGGTGAATATGCAAATGATCAATTCAGTCACATTTCGCACGGAACTTTTGGAGTACATAAGACCCTACAAGCCGCCGGCAGCGCGTACGATACACCCCGTCGTCACGGTACACGAAGTACACCAAGGGATTTGCGGCAAGAAAATATCGTGTGCAAAAGAATCGCCACGTGATGCAATACGATTTGTCGTGGTGTTGGTACATACAATGCACCCCGCCCCGTCGTGACGGTGTGCGAAGCACACCAAAGGATTTACAACCGATACATGTGATGCTCCAAAGTAGGGTGCGTTGTACGCACCAACCCCGCCGTGCACACCAAACACTTGCGATATGTTGAATCAGCGCTGAATTTTGTGAATCGGCCTACCATTCAACTCCTGTACCGGACGATAGTTGTCAAAACCATTATGCACCATCAGTTTGCGCAGCGCGTCGATCTGCTGCTGCGACGCTGTCAGCATTTTCTTGGCGACGAACCATTGTATTCCTTCAGTACAAGGCGGTGTAGTCAAAGAACCGGAATAGTGGAACATCTTTTTCAGCTCTTTCGGCTGCAAGCCCAGTGCATTGATCAGTTTCCCCGGTACATCGTAGGTCACGATCTCCTCGAGTGGACCCAGATGCGCAGGCGCATGTTTCAATATGTCTGCCAGTGCCTTGTTTTCCTCACCGAGTTTCAGAAATACACCGATT
>JALUUZ010000316.1 GCA_027021095.1 Gammaproteobacteria bacterium | reverse complement strand
GAGTTTCCTTGACTCAAGCTCTAACGGTTGGGGTGGATATATTAGTTGCACAAACACAAGATCCTTATCGATTTATGAGAGCGCTTGGACGTTTTGGGTTTGGTACTTATTCTGCTATTAAATTAGGGACACTTGGTTTGGTAGCTGCACCAGCAGCTGCAACTGGTGATGTATTTCAGGCAATAGATAATGCCATTGAGGTTCCTAAGGTAATTCAGTCGATAATTATCGGGAAATAGATATAGGTGTTTGCGTGACTGCAAGACAAAGAAAAATCACATTACTTACTATTGCTCAAGGGATTGCCTTAGCAATTCTTGCATATATTAGTCAAGGGATTTATTGGGTGTATATTGCGGTTGCACTTTCTACTTTTGCAGGATTGTATGCCCCATTTAGTCATGTGGAGCGAAAAAAAGCAAAAGCAGCGGTTAAGAGTGATTTCGGTGAAGCACATTTCTACAGCATATTTTTTTCGATGCTTCTGATATTCATATATGTGATGATTATTTCTATATAGTGTAGCGTCCGTCCCCCCTCTGTCAGGATAGTTGTCGCCTCATGTGATCATTGTAATCGAAGTTGAGGTGGGCGATAGAGAGTGAGTAATGAACCGTTATTCAGCAGAGAGGAAAGAGTCGGCCATCCAGAAGATGATGCCGCCACATAATATCCCGATCCCCCGGTTGGCCGAAGAGACCGGCATTTCGGATGTCACCCTGTACAATTGGCGTAAACAAGCCAGAGCCGAGGGGATTGCCGTGCCAGCAGATGGGAAGAATTCGGAAAAATGGTCGTCGGAAGACAAGTTTGCCATCGTACTGGAAGCCGCCTCGCTCAATGAGGCTGAGCTGGCCGAGTATTGTCGCCGGAAAGGCCTGTACGCCGAGCAGATCGAGGCCTGGCGCCAAGTCTGCCTGCAAGCGAATGCCGACAGTGCTGCACAGGCGAAGGCCCAGCGAGAGCAGACAAAGAAGGATCGCAGACAGATCAAGAAGTTGGAGAAGGAGTTGCATCGCAAGGAAAAGGCCCTGGCCGAGGCGGCCGCGCTGCTGGTGCTCCAAAAAAAAGCCCAGGCGATCTGGGGGGACGGCGAGGACGAATGATCCGCCATGCTGATCGTTGTTATGCGGTCGAGTTGATCGACGAGGCGGTGACAGCCGGCGCCCGGCAGCGCAAGGCCTGCGAGATCCTGGAGATCAGCGTACGTACCTACCAGCGCTGGACGCAGGATGGGGCCGTTGTGAGCGACGGCCGTCCCGGGGCTCGACGTCCGGTCCCGGCCAACAAGCTGAACTCCGAGGAGCGGGAAGCGATCCTGGCCATCAGTAACACCCCGGTATTCCGTAGCCTGCCACCGAGTCAGATTGTCCCGGCCCTGGCCGATGAGGGGCGTTATCTGGCCTCGGAGTCTACCTTCTACCGGGTATTGCGGCAGGCAGATCAGCAGCATCACCGCGGGCGCAGCGAGGAACCCCGGCGCAAGGCGCCGAGTACCCACTGTGCCATTGGTCCCAATCAAGTCTGGTGCTGGGACATCACTTGGTTGCCGGGACCGGCCCGGGGACTGTTTTACTATCTCTACCTGATCATGGACCTGTACAGCCGCAAGATCGTGGCCTGGGAGATCCATGAGAGCGAGTCCAGTGACTTGGCTGCCCGACTGATCCGTAAGGCCTGTCTGGTGGAAGGGATTGTGACACAGCCGCTGGTGCTGCACTCGGACAATGGCAGTCCCATGAAAGGCGCCAGTATGCTGGAGACCTTGCGTCGGTTGGGTGTGACCTCGTCCTTCAGCCGCCCACGGGTGAGCAATGACAATGCTTATGCGGAATCGTTGTTCCGGACTTGCAAGTACCGGCCGGATTATCCGGTCAACGGGTTCGCTACAATTGAGGATGCCCGAGACTGGGTATTGTCCTTCAGCCGCTGGTACAACACCGAGCACAAACACAGTGGCTTGAAGTTCACCACGCCGGAGCAACGTCACACGGGTGAGGCAACGGCCATACTGGAACACCGGCAGCAGGTCTACCGCGAAGCCAAGGCACGTCACCCCAACCGCTGGAGTGGTGAGACCAGGAACTGGGAGCTGCCAGAAAAAGTCTGGTTGAACCCGGAGAAAAAACAGACTGACTTAAATCAGGCTGCGTAGATCAAGGTGACAACTATGTTGACAAACACCGTTATG
>JALUUZ010000315.1 GCA_027021095.1 Gammaproteobacteria bacterium | reverse complement strand
TGAACCACGCAAGCACAGCCATGACCCGGCCCCAGAGTAGTTCCATCAACCGCTGGTGCCAGGGGCGGGTGCACCATTTTTCATAGACGAAAGTTTCTGAACGCTGAAAATCCTGCGAAAAAAATGCCGCGACCTGGGCGGCAAACTCGGGCCTGAGTACTTCCTGGTTCGCATCCAGATTCCAGATCAAGCCCCAGCGATCCATGTTGCTCGAGCCGACGCTGGCCCAGTCGTCGATCAGAAAGAGCTTTGCATGCAGAAAACGTGGTTGGTATTCGTAGATTCGGACGCCGCCCTTGAGCAGGTAGCCGTAGAACCGGCGAGCCATGTAGCGTGAACCTGGATTGTCGGTCAATGGACCGGGAAGCAGCAGACGGGTATCGATGCCTCGCCTGGCAGCTTTGACCAGCAGGCGCCGGATTCGTCGTGATGGGACGAAATACGGGGTCGCCAGCCAGATGCGCTTCCGGGCGCGGTAAATATGTGTGATCAGGGATTTTCTGATTTCCGAACGGCGCGCGGAATGATTGCTGACCACGCGGCCCCGGCCGTCACTGCCGAGCGCACCGCAGCTGTCGCAGCTTGGCAGTGCGATATCGGACCAGCGCGACCAGTTTTCCCGGAACAGCCTGGTCCAGTCGTTGACGCAGGGCCCCTGGATCCGGGTCATGGTGTCGTGCCAGTATTGGTCGGTGCTGCCACCGGGCGCAAACAGGTCGGCGATCCCTGTGCCTCCCGTGTAGGCCAGCGTGTTGTCGATGACGATGATCTTGCGGTGGGTACGGTGCAGGCTGCGCCGGAGCCGTCGTAAGCGAAACGGGTTGTAGAAAGCCAGGTGGACTCCGGCGTCAGTCAAACGCTTCCGGTCTGCCGCGAGCAGTTTGGAGGCACCGAATGCATCCAACAGCATATAGACATCGACTCGATTGTCGACCGCCCGTGCCAGCGCGTCGATAAAACGTGTTGCCGTCTGGCCGGAATGCATCAGGTAGAATTCGATGAAAATGGTTTTTTTGGCGTTGCCTATGTCTTCGAGGATTGCCGGAAAGAAAAGCTCCCCGTCGATCAGCAGCGTAGCCTGGTTCCCTTGGCGTTCCGGAAAATGATAACTGTGCCGGAACAGTTTTTTGCGCTTGCGTTTCACTGGTCCTGCCCCGTCGTATCGTCCAGGTTGTCGATCTGCAGGGCTGCTTGCGGCGTTCCACCGAGAGAAAAGATGCGGTCGTAAAAGTACAACTCGGCTTGCAGTGAGTGCACCAGCGTATCTGCCTGCCGGAAACCGTGTGCTTCGTCTGCATAAGCCTGGTAGGCGACCGGCAGCCCCTTGTGTTTCAGTGCCTCGACCATTTGTTGCGCCTGTTCGGGGGGGACGACTTTATCCTTTAGACCCTGGAAAAAGATGATCGGGCAGCTGAGCTGCTCGACATGGTTGATCGGTGAACGTTGCCGGTAGAGCCGTTGTTCATCAGGCCAGCGGCCGACCAGTTTATCCAGGTAATGTGCCTCGAATTTGTGGGTGTCCCGTGCCAGTGCGCACAGGTCACCGATGCCATAGTAGCTGGCGCCGGCCTTGAACAGGTCGAAAAATGTCAATGCTGCCAGTGTCGTGTAACCGCCGGCACTGCTGCCGCGAATGATCAGGCGCTGCGGGTCGGCCAGTTTTTGTGCGACGAGAAACCGGGCGCCGTTGACGCAGTCCTCGACATCGAGAATCCCCCAGTTTGCATACAGGCGATTACGGTAGGCCCGGCCGTAGCCTGTGCTGCCACGGTAGTTGACGTCGAGCACGGCAAACCCCCGGCTGGTCCAGTACTGCACTTTTACCGACAGGCCGTTTGTCGAACAGCTGGTCGGGCCCCCATGGCTGATTACGATCAGCGGCGGCAGGTCCTGCGCGGGGCCGCGGTAGTCTGGGTGAGTCGGGGCATAGTAGAACCCATACGCGGTTTCGCCGTTTCCGGTCAGGAAGCTGATGCTGGTTCCGGTCGACACCGTGCCGGCCGCAGGTTGGGTATCGGTAGCATGCATGATCGCCGTTTCCCGCTGCTGGCGGAGGTCGAACCGGTACAGGGCATCGTAGGCGGTCGGTGAGGACGCGATGTAGCAGGCACCGCCTTGCACCGCACGTATTGCGTCGTAGCTTGAATGCCGTACCGGCAGGGCCTGCAAACCGCCGGTCCGCGTGTCGATCAACCCCAGCCGGCTTTCGCCGCTTTCGATATAGGTGCAGACGATCTGTGCGTCTGACACGAACGCATAGGTAGACAGGCCAAGGTTCCACAGGGGCTTGGCGAACTCGGCGTGCATGGCCAGCAGGGGTGTGTTTGCCGCCGACAGCCGGTACAGGTTCCACCAGCCGGTTTTGTCGGAGATGAAATAGAGCTCGCCGGCAGGTGACCACTGCGGCTGGAACACCGCTTCGTCCTCAGAGCGCTGGCAGACGATATCGGACAGGCTGCCTTGGGGATCGATCCGCGCAGTCCACAGGCGTGTGCGGTCCCACGGCATATCCGGGTGGTTCCAGCTTATCCAGCACAGGTTCGTTGCCTGGCGGTCGAGGCAGGGGTAGGCATAGAAATCCTGCCCCTGGTGGAGGACGGTGATCTCGCCGGTGGCGCAATCGATCTTTACCAGTGAGTTGGCCGGTTCGTCCAGGGCCGGGGTATGGTGTTCGCCGACCGCCAGCAGATAGGCAGGGTTCTCCACGGCCGGGACGACCAGTTCACCAAAGCGGAACGCCGGTGCCGCGGTGATTTGCCTGATATGGCCGGAAGGGTCACGTTGCCAGACCTGCTGGTCCTTGTCGTTGACGAAGTACAGCGACGACCGGTTGACGGTATAACTGGCACCACCATACTCGTGTACCCGGCTGCGGGCACTGTACGGGGGTGGCAGCAGCTCGGTGATCGTGCGTTGGTCGCAGCAGACGATCGTGGCGCGGCCTTGTTCTGCCGGGCGGGTTTCGATCCAGTAGATCCGCTGCCGTTCGATCTGTACCTGGCTGAGCCGGTTTTGGCCGGCAACGATCGTGGCGGCGTCGAAAGACGAAGGCCAGGTGCCAAAGGGTTGGATTTTCTTTTGCATTCTATTTCGGTCTTGAGTATGTTTACGCAGGGTTTTATAGTGCCTTGTATGAGTCATCCTGCAAGACTGTGTTGCGGAATGTCATTGCCCGGATCATCGCTATCGAGTAACAGCCAATGATTATACTGATTTCACCTTCGAAAACACTGGATTTTACAACGCCTGTGACGACAGACAAGTACACATTGCCGGATTTTCTGCCACAATCGGAGCAGTTGATCGGCTATATGCGAAAATTCAGCAGGCCGGCATTGAAACAGCTGATGAAGATCAGCGACAAAATCGCGGATCTGAACTACCGCCGTTATCGTGCGTGGCAGTTGCCGTTTACGCTAGACAATGCCCGTCAGGCCGTGTTTGCATTCAAGGGGGATGTCTATACCGGGCTGGACATAGACAGCTTTGGCGCGCGTGATCTCACCGCCTGCCAGAAGCGGCTGCGGATACTGTCGGGCTTGTACGGGCTGCTGCGTCCGCTGGATCTTATCCAGCCCTACCGGCTGGAAATGGGAACCCGGCTCAAAACCGCGCAGGGAGCGAACCTGTATGCGTTCTGGCAGGACCGGATCGCCGGCGCCGTCAACCAGGCGTTGCGTAAACAAAAAGCGGACACAGTGATCAATCTTGCATCCAACGAGTATTTCAAGGCCGTGCGTGAAAAACAGCTCGACGGCAGGGTGATTACCCCGGCGTTCAAAGAGTACCGCAATGGGGAGTACAAGATGATCGGCTTGTATGCGAAAAAGGCTCGTGGCCTGATGGCGCGCTTTATCCTCTGCAACCGCCTCACCGACGCGGACGATATCAAGGCGTTCGAAGAAGATGGTTATCGCTTCAGCCGCAAACTAAGTAACGGAAACAGCTGGGTTTTTACCAGGAAGCAGTAAAGTCGGCGGTTGCTGGTGGTTATTCGCAGGGCGTTTTTTTCTTCGTCGCTTCGCGAAAGCCCTTCAGCAGCAGCAACAGCAGCGGTGAGGAGTGCAATACCAGGTCGAAGATATCGATCCACCGTGACAAGGTGCCATCGAACAGCATCCGGGTTTTCTCAACCAGGTGAGGTTCGGGCTGGAACGGTGCCCCGCCAAGTGCAATCGCCAGAATCACAAGAATAATCAATGGAATTCCATCAAGCCAGGCCAGCATTTTTCGTTTTCCTAAGTAATGAACAAGGCTTGTTATCATAGCGCGTTTTTCCAGCCTTGTCCTGCCGTCCGCATCGTGCAGCAGCTTGCAGGTTATCTTGAGCATGTGTGGAGTGGCACATAAAAAACTGCATTTTATTGCAAAAACCTTTGCCTATTTCATACGATATGCTATAAATACAGTAATTTTCAGGGTGCTGGTCGACCATCGTCGTAACAACGTATCGTCATCCTGGAAAGGGCAAAACTTCAGTAACAATATATTGGTTAAACAATTGGGAGTAATACCATGGCAGCAAAGAAGAAAACAGCACCGAAGATTACAGGCGTCAAAACCAAGATGACGAAGACACAGATACTTTCGGAACTCGCCGAAAAAACAGACCTGTCGAAAAAACAGGTGGCAGCGGTATTCGATGAGCTTGCGATTCTGATCAATCGTCATATCAAGAAAGGAGCCGTTGGCGAGTTTACTTTGCCGGGGCTTTTGAAAATCAAGACCAGGAAGAAGCCGGCGACAAAAGCCCGTAAGGGAATCAATCCATTTACTGGCGAAGAGACCGTGTTCAAGGCCAAGCCGGCATCGACCGTGGTCAAAGCCTTACCGTTGAAGGCACTGAAGGAAATGGTTAAATAAACCCAGTGATTTCGATGTACGAATTTTGCCTTTGAGTGCAGCAGAAATACTGCATTTTCCCCTGAATCACGGATTTTCGACCCCAGGCCCGTATTCACACGGCGCCGGCCGCAGATTCAGGGGAAAGGCCTTTTCACAGCCCGCATTGCTGTTTACCGCTGAATACAGGCCTATTTGATCATAAATTTCTTTTTGAATGTAACCACGTAGGTTTTGTTCCCGGCTTTCGGAGTGACATCGACCTTGAAATTCAGGCGTTCTGCATTGGCGACGCTGAATTCCCCGAGGTAATAGATGCCTGTGCCGTCATGAATTGCCCGCATCGTTGTTTTTTTCAACTGCCCTGTCAGGTTGGTGGCAATAGCATTGACCTTGGCCTGCACCGGTTTTGCCTTGTCTCCCGTAGTCTTCTTCTTCACCACGATATTGAGCAGAATACGGTTCCGGCTGCGTGTCAGGTTATAGCGCTTGGCGATGTCCGGTGACAGGAAGTTGGACGGCAGCGTGTTGAAGAGAACGATATAGTCGCCGAACTCTTTGCTGTTCACGTTGTTTTTTGCATGGCTGCTGAAACTGATGAGCACGGTGGCTAATACGAAAAAGAGTACTTTGTTACTGGTTACCATAATTGACTCCTGTAGCAGACTGTCTGTCGCCGGTGTCTGGCCCGTTGAATCAGTGGGATTCAATGCCATTTTCCGGCCCGGTTTGTGGATAGTTGACGATTATAATGTGACAGCTGGTGTTGCCTGTTTGTGAGCGGCTGTTTGTCAGTGCCGCCTGCCTTGGTAAATCACAGGCTTATTCCAAGGCTTTCTTAAACTATAGCTTATAAATCCTGGTTTGGCATGGGTAATATATTCTTAATAATCAATTAGATAGGCATTACTTCTCACGTTTGAAGTGATACAGCGCGATTTCACCGAGCAGGTTCGGGAACAGGCGCGTGGCCCAGGTCACCTCGTGGTCGACGTTGACGACCGAGCGCTTGATGATATGAATCTTTCGTTGCTGGCAGAACAGCTCGAAATCCTTGATCGTGCACAGGTGAATATTCGGCGTGTCATACCACTTGTTCGGCAGGCACCGGGTCACCGGCATGCGCCCCCCCAGTCCCAGGTAGAGACGTGTCTTCCAGTGTCCGAAATTCGGGAAGGTGACGATACCCTCGCGCCCGACGCGCAGCATTTCCTCGATCAGCATGTCAGGGCGGCGTATGGCCTGCAGTGTCTGCGTCATGATGACAAAGTCGAAGGACTGGTTGTCGAACTCGGCCAGTCCTGCATCCAGGTCTGTCTGAATCACGTTGACCTGTGAGCGGATACAGTGCAGGATATTGCGCGGATCGATTTCGAGACCATAGCCGAATACATTGCGCTGCCGCTGCAGAAAGTGCAGCAGCGAACCGTCGCCACAGCCCAGATCCAGGACACTCGAATCAGGGCTTATCCACTCGCTGATGATACTTAAGTCAGGGCGCAGTGTCATAGTCCGGCCTCGTCGGCGATTGTCTGCATATAAGCGCCAAAGGCCTCGAGATAGTCTGGAATAGGCATCAGGAACGCATCATGTCCCTGGTCGGCCTTGATTTCGACGTAGGTGACCGGTCTGCGGCTGTCGAGCAGGCCTTTGACGATCTCGCGTGAGCGGGCAGGTGAGAAACGCCAGTCGCTGGTGAATGAGACCACCAGGAAGCGGGCGCGGGCGCGGCGGAACGCTGCCGACAGGCTGTTGCCGTAGTCCGCTGCCGGGTCGAAGTAATCGAGTGCCTTCGTCATCAGCAGGTAGGTGTTGGCGTCGAAACGGTCGACGAAAGAACTTCCTTGGTAGCGCAGGTAGCTTTCGACCTCGAAATTGACATCGAAGCCGAAATTGATCTTGCCTTCGCGCAGGTCCCGGCCGAACTTGTGGCGCATGGCGTCGTCGGACAGGTAGGTGATATGGCCAAGCATACGCGCCAGCATCAGCCCGCGTCGCGGAATCGTGTTTTTGTCGTAGTAGCGCCCTTGGTGGAAGTCCGGATCGGACATGATCGCCTGCCGGGCGACCTCATTGAAGGCGATATTCTGTGCCGACAGCTTTGGTGCGGCGGCGATGACCAATGCGTGGTGCAGGCGCTCAGGGAAGTCGATCGCCCATTGAATGACCTGCATCCCACCCAGGCTTCCGCCGATGACTGCAAACCACTTGTCGATACCCAGCTTGTGCCGCAGTGCTTCCTGGCTGCGTACCCAGTCCTTGACGGTGACGATCGGGAAATCCGGGCCGAAGGGCTTTCCCGTCTCCGGGTTGGTCGACATGGGCCCGGTAGAGCCTTTGCAGCCGCCTAGGTTGTTGCTGCAAATGACGTAGAAGCGGTTGGTGTCGATGACTTTTCCAGGTCCGACACAGGTTTCCCACCAGCCTGGCTTGCGGTCGTCCTTGCTGTTGTAGCCGGCCACGTGATGATCGCTCGACAGTGCGTGGCAGATAAGGATTGCGTTGTCGTGGTTTGCATTGAGTCGGCCATAGGCTTCATAGACCAACTCGTACTGTTCCAGCGTCCGCCCGCAGTCCAGCTGCAACGGCTGGTCGAACTGCAGCGTCTGGGGGGTGACTAGCCCGACAGAGTCAGCAGGAATCTTGTCTGGCATGGTGGGTTCGATCGCAGGGCCTGTTGATTACTCATGCAGGCATTATACTCGAATGCAAGCGCCGATTGGAATACCTTTGCGCCGCTCAGGCACAGTTTGCCGTGTTTTCAGTTTCGATCGGACCGGGTTGATCCAGCGTCTGGTGCATCTCGTCGAGCATCTTGGTATGGGCTTTTAACTCGGCCTGGTCTGCTTCGAGTTGTGCGATCTTCTGGTCGAGGGTGTCACGTGACTCGCTGATTTTTCGCAGTGTCTTGATGCGGCTTTCCATCATTGTTTTATGGTCCTTGATCTGCCGTACCAGTGGATTCATGACTTCGCGCAGCCAGGCTTCGGAAGCCTGGTTCGCCTTGAAAAACACATTGCGTGCCTGGCTGACCAAGTTGATAAAGAAGCGCTTGACGACAAAACTCTGCTCTGTCATCGTCGTGATCGGGCTTTTTCGGAAACTTTCGGCTTCTTCGTAGAGCATATCCATGCGCCGCTTGAAGCGTTCCATCGAAAAGCTTTTGGGTTCTATCTCGGGCAATCCGTGTTCGGTATGAAATTTATTGTAGATCGCCTTGACCAGCCGCCGGGCTTGTTCGGAATGTTCGAGTACCTGCTCCATGATTTCCTGTGCACCGTCGAAAAAAGTCGTGATGCCTTTTTTCAGCCCGACCGTAGTCCAGCTGCCCATCATGTCTCTGCGTGTGGTGTTGGTCAATACATCCAGAGACTCTGTACTCAGTGCAGCCAGCATCTTTGCCGCCTGGCGTTTGAGCAGCAGGCGGCTTGATTTGAAGCTTTCGACATTTTTCGCGTAGGTGGTCTGTTCTTCACGGGTTTTTTTCATCAAGTGCATGATCATGTCGGCGTTTTTTCCACTCAGTCCGCGCAGTTCCTTGAGTTGTTTTTCATTGGCTTCCAGCCTCGAAGCCAGGTTGACCCGGCATTCTTCGATCAGGGTTTTTATTCCCGAGACGATGTTTTCACGCAGAATGGTTTCGCGTGCCGGCAGGATTTCGTTGCACAGATAGTCCTCCAGGACGGGCAGCTGGCTTTTGGCCAGCAGTTCCGCGTCATTTTTGATCTTCGCAAGCAGTGCTTTTTGTGCCGAGACGGTAAAGATCGAATTCGGGTCGACGCCAAGCATCAACGAGGTTTTCTGCAGCTGTGAATCCAGTGTCTTGTTGATCTCCAGGTCCTGCTTGATGCCATCCCACAGGGTGTCGATCTTGTTCAGTACGACAGCGACTCCCTTGTGCTGGCGGTGGCGCCTGAACCCCTCGACATGGTATTGCCAGACATCCAGGTCGCTGCGGGTGACGCCAGTGTCGGCGGCGAGGACGAACAGTACGGCCTGGGCGGAAGGCAGCATGTTGAGCGTCAGCTCCGGTTCGGCGCCGATGGCATTCAGGCCGGGCGTGTCCAGGACGACCAGTCCTTGCTTCAGCAGTGGGTGCGGAAAGCTGATCAGCGCATGACGCCATTTTGGAATTTCGATGTTTTCTTCATGCTCGGCAGCGGCGTTCGTTTCAGCCTCTCCGTCTGCGCCCTCGAAATATAGGCCTAGTTTCCTGGCTTGTTCGGCAGTGACTTTCTTGGTGCAGACGATTTCCTGGAATGCTTCCTCCATCTGCGCCGGCGAGTCGACGTCCAGGGGGATTTTCGTCCAGTGGATTGGCTCTGCCTTGAAGTCAGCGATGCTGATTTCTTCGTCCAGGCGGGTTTCGATCGGCAGCAGGCGGATATAAGCGGAATCCTCATCGCGGTCGTAGAACAGTTCTGTCGGGCACATGGTGGTGCGGCCCGCATCGGAAGGCAGCAGCCTGCGCTGGTAGTCGGAAAAGAACAAGGCATTGATCAACTCGGTCTTGCCGCGCGAAAATTCGGCGACGAATGCGATCGTCAGCCGGTCATTGCTGAGTGCCTCCTGGGCTTCGATAAAGCGAAGTGTATCCTCAGTGGTATCCAGCTTTTGTTCTTCAAGCCACTTCTGAAACCTGATGATGGTGTCTACCAGTTGTCGCTTCCATGTGTCGAAAGCCTGAATTGTCGATCGTAACTTGCTCTCACTCATGCTCAAGGACTCCGCCTTTTGTTTACCTGCCGCACTGCCAGGCCGCGCTGACCCGGATCCAGCATTTCTGACGATGAAGTTCGTTGCTGCCTGTGCCCGACGAAAAATATAATGCAATTATTGTGCTTGCCAATATAGAGCCCGGACAGTATCTATTCTGATAGCGGCAATAAAAGTAATTGCTTTAACCCGCATTTCTCACCACCGTTCGTCGCGAGACGGTGCAAGGGTGCGGCATGGGTGGCTTTCGCGACCGAGGAGCGCGCAGGCAAGTAGGGTGCGTTGTACGCACCACCACCACGATAGAACGCATCGCACCACCCGAAGATGCTTTGCTGGCTCGCCGACCGAGCGAAAGCCAGCCAGGGCGTGCCATGGCGCCGTCGCAGTAGAAGGGTGGTGAGAAAGG
>JALUUZ010000314.1 GCA_027021095.1 Gammaproteobacteria bacterium | reverse complement strand
AGAAAAAGAACCGGCACAGAAACCCGCCGCGGCGCAAACCGGCTTTCGTTCTGCCGCGGCCGGCATGCAAGAGCAGGCGACGCGGAAACAGCAGACTGCCGACACGCCGAAACCAGCCCCGGTGACACCTGGTTTTCGCCCCGCGACCGGCAGCAAAAACCCGCCGCAGTCCACTGGCAACGACACGCCACGCAAGGGGCCCGGGAACAATACGACTGCTGGCGAGACAAGCGCGAACGACAAGGCCGCAAACAATACAGGAAGTCATACCAAGGGTGGGCAGCCCGGTGGCGGCAGGTCACGCACGGAACAGCGTCACAACGAAGAACAGCGTCCTGCGCAACAGGCCAGTGCGCGCAACGAGAAGCCTGCGGTACAGGAACAGGCCGTTGCGGCAGCAGGCCAAGGCACACGTGCAGCGGTGCCGGGATTCAGGAGCGCGCTTAGCGATACCAAGGAAGACTCAATCAAAAAAGACAGCTGATCGCCGCGCGCTGGTGGTCAAAAATGTCTTTGCTTGATCGTCTCGAGCAGGCCGCTGGCCGCCTGCTCGATCATATCCAGCACACGCTCGAAACCGTCGGTACCACCATAGTAAGGATCGGGGACCTCGTCTGGTAATTCCTCGCTGCCGGCAAATGGCAATAACAGGCTGACTTTGTGCTCGTGTTCAGGTGGGGACATCTGCAGCAGGTGCGTATAGTTGTCGTGATCCATCGCCAGGATATAGTCGAAATGTTCAAAATCGCGCCGATCGACCTGGCGGCCACGCAAATGGCTGATGTCGATATGCCGCTTTCTGGCCGCCTGCTGCGCACGCTTGTCCGGCGCGGCACCGACATGATAGGCATGGGTACCGGCCGAATCGACCTGGATCCGGTCCCCGAGCGCATGCGCGTCGACAAGCCGCGTAAACACTCCCTCGGCCGTCGGCGAGCGGCAGATATTTCCCAGGCAGACAAACAACACTTTTACTTGTGACATTATCTTGCCACCCTTGCCATACGTGCCTCGGCTTCGATAAAAACGCGCTTGATCAGTGGATGTTTTTTCTTGATCTGGCGGTCGATAAACACGACCGCCTGTTCGATCGCAGTCGCATCGAGCTCATCCTTGAAATCAACACTCAGGTTCACCAGGATGTATTCCGGTCCCATGTGCAGCGTCAGGACTTCATTGACATGCACGACGTTGGGATTCTGTTGCACCAGCCGCCGGATACTCTGCACCACCTCGGTATTGGCACTCTCGCCGATCAGCAAGCCCTTGGTCTCGTACGCCAGCCAGACTGCTGCACATCCCAGGATCAGGCCGATGATCAACGACGCGATCCCGTCATAGACCGCGTTGCCGGTGTATTGACTCAGCAGGATGCCCAGAAACGCGACCAACAGTCCGGCCAACGCCGCACTGTCTTCGAACAGGATCACAAAAGTCGACGGATTTTTTTCACGCCTGACCGCTTCGACCATTCCCCAGCGGCCCTTTTCCCGGCGAAACTGCCGCAATGCCATGCCCCAGGCCACGCCTTCGAAAACGATGGCCAGTGACAGCACCACGTAATTGATGAGCGGATCACCAATCTGCTTGGGCTTGTAGAGATAATGTACCCCTTCGTAAATCGATAAACCGGCGCCGACCGAAAAAATCAGGATTGCAACGACAAAGCTCCAGAAATAGACTTCCTTGCCATACCCAAATGGAAACTGCTCGTCGGCCGGCCTGGCCGCCCGGGAAATGCCGTAGAGCAGCAGCGCCTGGTTCCCGGTATCGACGACAGAGTGAATCGCCTCCGAAAACATCGCCGAACTGCCGGAAATAAACGACGCGATAAATTTCGACAGGGCTACGAGGGTATTGCCGATCAAGGCGGCAATGATAATCGTTTTGGAACCGGAAGCCATCTCTATTCTCTACATCACGCTTGTCTGACTGCTATTCATCCACTGCCTGTCAACAGGCCGCAGCAGGCATTCTAATATAAAACATGCGCGCTGTACCAGCGAGGCCGGCTGCTATTTTCCGGGTGAAAATTTTTTGAAATAGAGGGTCATCAGGTGCTTTGCCAGTGCCCGGGCCTGCTGCAGCTGTTTCTTGTCCATCCGGCTGGCCACGATGTCCCGGCTCTTGGCGGCGTTCGCATAGTCGTTGGCCGCCGAAACCGAAAACCAGGCATAGGCGCTGACATAGTTCAGCCTGACCCCC
>JALUUZ010000313.1 GCA_027021095.1 Gammaproteobacteria bacterium | reverse complement strand
CTCTATATTGGGCGGCGCCTGTTGCCGGCCTGTCTGTTGCCCGGCTGTTTTGCCGGATGAGGTAGTCATGGACGAGGTCTTCATGGAAACTTTATGCTAAACTCATAAAGATAAAGAAAATATCAAAAATATGCAAATTATTTGTGAGAAATCGTCTGTGTACACTGTTTGGGCCGACAAGGTGCAACCTGCCTTTTAACATCGTCCCGCCGCGAATGGCGCGAGCCCGCCTTTCTCACCACCGTTCGTCGCGAGATAGAGCAAGGGTGTGGCATGGGTGGCTTTCGCGACCGAGGAGCGCGCAGGCAAGTAGGGTGCGTTGTACGCACCACCACCACGACAAATCGCATCGCATCGCATCACGCGAAGAGGGTTTTACACGCTGGCTCACCGACAGAGCGAAAGTCAGCCAGGGCGTGCCATTCATTGCGCCGTCGCAGTAGAAGGATGACCATATAACGCGATTTGATTTGCCTTGTCGTGGAGACATGCAATACACCCCGTCCCATCGTGACGGTGTGCGAAGCACACCAAAGGATTTACGGTAAAGCAATGTCATGCACCAAAGCGGGGTGCGTTGTACGCACCACACGTTGTATGAACCACCACCACATCGTCTCACTATCATGCCCTGCGGGCTATCCGCCTGCGAAAATACAGCCACGCGCCACCGAGGATACCGGCCGCTGTGCAAGCCAGGTGTAACGCCGGCATGCCGATCCAGCCCAGCAGCGGATTGAGTGCAGAGAATGGCGCCAGCGGGCGCATGTCGGCGTGCATGATACTATCCAGCAGCACATGGCTGTAGACCCCGACCACCGCCCCTGCCGCCGCAGCCGGCCACGAGATCGTTGGCTGGATAAACAACAGGTTGTTGGGCGCCTGTGCAGTAAAACGATTCCACAGCCGTAACGCAAACTGCGACAGCGGCCGGCCGGCCAGCACTACCGGCACCAGTATCACCGATGCACCGAGATAAGAATGCAGAAAAGTATGCACCGGATATCGATTCAGCAGCAGATTGTAGGCCGACTCGACATCGATCACCAGTTGCGAAAACCCGAACAGCATAAAACTGAAATGTGCCGGTACGATCGCCTTGCAGGCCGCACCGGGGCCTAGATGGAACGGTGTCAATGGCATTGCGTCACGGCTCCTTGTCGTGTAGTCGACAACCCCGGGCCAGTTTCAACGATAACGCAGCGCCACATATAAATCCATCACGTTGGTGCCGGTCGGCCCGGTATGGATCAGATCACCGCTGGCCTGCAGGAACGTACCGGCATCCGCGCGGCGAAGACACTGTGCGGCGTCCAGCCCGTCCAGGCTGCCGCGGCCCAGGGTCGCAGCATCGACCAGTGCCCCGGCATCCCCGGTATTCCCGTCGGAACCATCGGTCCCTACCGCCATAAAGCAGACCTTGCCCTCCAGGCCCCGCTGCCTCAGTTTCAGTGCCACAGCCAGTGCCAACTGCTGATTGCGCCCGCCGCTGCCGGGTGCCGCCGGCAATACGACCGACACCTCGCCTCCCCACAGGTAGACGCCCGGGCCAGCCGCCACCGTGCTGACGATCCGGTCTGCTGCTGCATCATAGTCGCCCGCCAGGTACTCAGGGCTTTGGATCACTGCGTAGCGCTGTCCTGCTGCAGCACGGGCGCAGCCGGACGCAGCCTGCAACGCCTCTGCCAGGGTCGCCACGAGATGATGCGCCGGCCTGATCGCCGACCGGGTTTCAGTCTGCGCTGCCGTCTCACCGCCAAGTGCCAACAACCAGGCCGGTGCCCCTGACTGCACAAGCCGCGATCGAAGAGCATCCTGTGCCACGGTGGCCTGCGCACACAGCAGCCCCGAACCGATTACACAGGGGTTGTTACTGATGACATCTGAAATATAAAGCGCGGTCACCTCGCTGCCGGGAATGAACTCAAGCAGCCTGCCGCCCTTGATGCACGAACAGATTTGACGAATTCGGTTGATCGTATCGATCGCACAGCCTGCACCGATCAGCCAGCGATTGAGTTCGGCCAGCTGCGCCAGCGACACCGACGGCGGCAATACTTCGACCAGTGCCGAGGCACCGCCGGAAATCAGGAACAGCAGGCGGTCGCTCTTGTCACAGCTGGACAGGAATTCAAGCAACCGCTGCCCGGCGGCCAGGCTGCTTGCATCCGGCAGCGGATGCCCTGCCTCGAGCAGCGTGAAAGAC
>JALUUZ010000312.1 GCA_027021095.1 Gammaproteobacteria bacterium | reverse complement strand
TCTTTGCCGTCCGATGGGCGCAGCAGCTTGCCCTGGGTCGGACCGTAGGGATTCATCATGCGCTCGAACTCGACACTGGTGATGACATTGGCGATACGGTCGTAGCCGTAAGGCTGTATTTTTCCGGCGTCATAAGGTTTCCAGCCGGTTGCCCAGATGATTGCGCCAACGGTCAGCTCCAGCGTGCTTTCCTGCATCTCCAGGTCGATTGCATTGAACTTGCACGCTGCCTTGGCCTTGTCGGCATCTTCGGTACCCAGGATACGCGGGTCGATTACGTACTGTTGTGGGTAGGCCATGCTGTTTGGCAGGTAGGCGCCTTTGCGCTTGCTCATGCCGTAGTTGTGTTCGTCATCGAATTCGGCCTCGACAGCTTTTGCACAGTCGCCACAGGCCGTGCAGTTATCGTTGACATATCTTGGCTTGATGGAGATTTTTACCTTGTAGTTGCCAGGTTCGCCGCTTGCTTCGGTGACTTCGGCCATGGTGATTACCCTCAAGGACTTTGAGGCTTTGAGGCGTTTGAGGTTGATCTCGAGCCCACAGGTCGGATGGCATAGTTTCGGGAAATATTTATATAACTGGCTGACACGTCCTCCCAGAGAGGGATTTTTTTCTAACAATATGACTTGTTTACCGCATTCCGCCGCTTCAAGTGCTGCGGTCATGCCGCTAATGCCACCACCCACGACCAATATTGTCTGGTTCGTCGCGATTACTTCCGCCATGGGTTTCCTCCATCACGCTATGATTGAATTAGATTAATTAAAAACCGGGACTTTTTATGAAGACCTGCCCGTAGTGGATACACTGCTTTTGCACTATCCAGTAAATTGCGCGTATACACTACTATTAGTAGGCTCGGATGGCTAGATGATTCTTATTATAAAGCAATTGAAAATTCAAATAAGCAAATAGATTCACTGTATTTCAGGTTTTGTCAGCAGCAGACCTTGTAAGCGGTTGATTTTGATGTTGCGGGCAGGTGTCTTCGCGCCGGGCGTGCCATTGCACCGTCGCAGTAGAAGGGTGGTGCGAAATGCGGGCTAGGTTCTATCTCTGGGCCCGTGTTTTCTGCATGGTACCGGCGATGACACAGAAACCTGCACATCCTTTTGCACGGCGCTTCGGGTCTTGGGTAACGGCTTGCGAATCCGGTCGGCAATCATGTTGACATCGGCCAGGATATAAATGATAATGATTCGTATTAGCGTTTCAAGGAGTTCTCGACCAGCCGGGCTGGTTCTGATTGCTGGTACAGGCTCCGTACTACTCCTGCGGAGCCGGGACTCATGGGAACACTGTTTGTTGGCCGGTGTTCTCATGCAGTGCCTTTTTTTAATCGCCTGGTCTTGAGTCACCTGGCTTTCTTCGGGGTGTGGACGTGGACAGTGATGAATCAATGCAGGCCAGGACGGCCGTCCCGGCCTGCCGATCCCCGTGAACCGGTGGCAGGGGTGTCTATTCCAGGTAGATATACAGCGCGCCTGTGCCGCGGCGTACATTCAGCAGCAGTTTATTTTTGTCCGCGCTGGCCAGTACCCGGCGCAGTTGCTTGACGGTGCGCACCCGTTTTCTGTTGACTGAAACGATGATATCGCCCTGGCGCAGGCCTGCATTCCACGCCGGGGTGCCTGGTACGACCGATGCGACCATGACCCCGGAGCTGTTGGTAAACGTGGCGCCGGCCAGGTGCTTGTGCAGCGCGTTGCTTGGTGTGCCCTTGTCCGCCGGGGGCGCCAGCATGCTGTGTTGCCTGCGGCCGTTCTTTGCGGTCAGTACGGCAGTGGTGTTGTATTCGCTGCCATTGCGGAGATAGGTGATCCTGACTTTCGTCCCTGCTTCCCGGAGTCCTATTTTACGGCGCAGGTCACGCGCGCTCTTGATTTTCTTGCCGTCGAGACGTGTGATGATGTCGCCTGGCGCAAGCCCTGCTCTTGCTGCAGCAGACCCCGGCTGCACTCGGGCAACCAATGCACCATGGTCGGTGGCGCTGCCGAAGGCCTGTGACAGCTTGCGGTTGACGTCCTGGATGTGTACACCGAGCAGGCCGCGGCGTACCGAACCGTGCTTGACGATCTGTTGCATCAGTTTGTAAGCGGTATTGATCGGAATCGCAAAACCAATACCGATGTTACCGCCGGACCTGGACAGAATAGCGGTATTCATACCGACGACTTCACCGCGCAGGTTGACCAGTGGTCCACCGGAGCTGCCTGGGTTGATCGAGGCGTCGGTCTGGATAAAGTTTTCATAGCTGCTGATGTTCAGGCCGGAACGTCCTAACGCACTGACGATGCCGGAACTGACCGACTGCCCGAGTCCGAATGGATTGCCGATCGCCACCACGAAATCGCCTACCCGCAGCTTGTCCGAATCGCCGATAGGGATCTGGTGCAGCCCCGATGCTTTGATCTTGATGACCGCGACATCGGATTCAGGGTCAGAACCTATGACCTTGCCGGAGAACTTGCGTTTGTCATGCAGGATCACGACGATCTTGGTGGCGTTGCGGATCACGTGGTGGTTGGTCAGGATATATCCTTTCCTGGCGTCGATGATAAACCCGGAACCGAGGCTTTTGGTGCGCCTGAACCGCGGAAGGCGGGGTATACCGTAAAAATCGCGGAAAAACGGATCGTTGAAAAACGGATTGTTGAAAAAAGGATGTTGGGCCGGAACCCTGCCTTCCGTTGCGATATTGACTACTGATGGAATCGTTTTCTGCAGCATCGGTGCCAGTGTCGGCATCCTGTCGCCGGCACTGAAAAAAGGGACGCCCCCGGAAAAAGCGTAAAAACTGATGAACAGGAAGGAGAATCCGATCAGTATTCTATTCAGTTGTTTACTCATTTTTCTACTCTCTTGTCATGCTGGTTGGACGGAAACCCAGGAAACTCATGCTGCATAAATGGAGGCGCCTGCAATGAAATTCAAGCATCGAGAGCAGTGTTACTTCACCATCCTTCGACTGCGGCGGGCCAAAAGCCTGCGGACCGCAGCTTTGTTCAGGCAGGGTTGTCAGGATCACAGACCTGTCAATTCGAATCGCAGGGGGGTGGCTGCGAAAGCCACCCAGGCCACATACTCTTGCTCCGTCTCGCTACGAACGGTGGCGAGAAATGCGGGCTAGTCGACGTAGATGTACAGCGCGCCTCGGCCGCGCAGTACATTGAGCAGCAGCGCGCGGCTGGCGCTGGCGACTGCGCGTTTGAATTGGTTGAGGTTACGTACTTTTTTACGGTTGACAGAGACCACGATATCGCCGCGCCGCAATCCGGCGTGCCAGGCCGGGCTTTGCACGCTGACCGAGGCGACGATGACGCCGCGTCCCCTGCGCCGGGGAAGGTCGCGGAAATAGGCGCCACTCAGCTTTTCGTGCAGTGGGCGTGTAGTCGGCCGGTTGGGGCGGGAATTCCAGTTATTGCTTGCCTGCAGCCGGCGCCGTGCCTTGCCAAGCCTGGTGCGGACAGTAATGGTCTTGCCGTTGCGCACAAGTTTCAACGTAATGCGCGCACCGACACGCATCAGGCCGATCTTGTTGCGCAACGAGGTTGCGCCTTTGACCTGTTCACCGTTGACCCGGGTGATGATGTCGCCACGGCGCAGGCCGGCACGTTCCGCGGTCGATCCGGGCATGACCCGTGCTACCAGTGCACCGGGCGCATGCGTGATGTTGAGGCCGCGGGCCAGGCCCGGGGTCAGGTCCTGCAGGTAGACGCCAAGCAGCCCGCGCCGGACTTCGCCGTACTTGATCAACTGGCGGGTAAGTTTGCGCACCATATTGGCGGGAATCGCAAACCCGATACCGACATTGCCTCCTGTCTTTGACAGGATTGCGGTATTGAGCCCAACCAGTTCGCCCCGCAGGTTGACCAGCGGTCCGCCGGAATTGCCCGGGTTGATCGAGGCGTCTGTCTGGATAAAGTTTTCATAGCCTTCGATGCCAAGCCCCGAGCGTCCGAGTGCGCTGACGATCCCGGAAGTGACAGACTGGCCGAGTCCGAACGGGTTGCCGATCGCGACGACGAAGTCGCCGACCCGTAACTTGTCCGAGTCGCCAAGCGGCACCTCGACCAGGTTTGGGGCGTTGATTCGCAGTACCGCGATATCCGTCGCCGGGTCCGTGCCTACTACGGTGGCGGTGTAGCGCCGCTTGTTGTGCAGGATCACGGTGATCTTGTTGGCTTTCTTGATGACGTGGTTGTTGGTCAGTACATAACCCTTGCGCGCATCGATGATGACGCCTGAGCCGAGATTCTTCGACCGCCGTTGTGGCGGACGCCGATAGTACCGGCGGTAGATCGGGTCGTCGAAAAACGGATGCCGGGCGCCCCGGCTGGATTCGGTGGCAATATTGACTACGGCGGGTACCACCTTTTTCAACATCGGTGCCAGCGAAGGCATCTTCTTGCCATCGAGGAAAGCCGGGAGCGCGGCCAGCATGGAAAAACTGGCTGTCAATAATATCAAGCCGATCGAAAAGCGCGTAAATCTATGTGTCATTCTGTACCTGCTTATAACCAAATTCTGACTGAACTTTGCGTGCAGTGTCTCAGTCCGTGTGCCGCGGGGGGGTCGAAATCAAATCAGTGAAAAGGGAGGTGTTGAATCTGCCCGGAGTCGCGTTTGTCGGTTCCCGCCCTGTCCTCTGATTATAATGTTTTTACCCGGTGCTGCGTACCGAAATTCAACCTGATATTTATTGTGTATAAGTGAAGGGTGACACTGGCTGTGGAAAAACCTTAAGCGTGTCATTTCTCTGCAATTTCTGCACTTATCAACAATTTTTAAACATATTGCCAACACTATATCTTGTGCTTACGTTCCATGCGTAATATACTGGATAAAACAATGGAAATAAAGATTCATATCCGAGTAATTTTTTAACATATTGATTTTTAAATTAAAATATTAATAAAACAATTTTCCGTATTTTCTTGACAGGATCTGGGTGAACGCCTAGGCTAAAACCCTGTATACAACATATTGTGTTTTGGATTGTATAGATTCTGTTCGCTGCAGTGCGCGCGGGAAGCGGTGGTGTCAATGGCTTCTGTCAATCACCGCTGTGGCGTCGGCACAGTAAAATAACGTTCAACCTGATAAGGAAACACATACGCAATGAAGTCTGCGCAAATCGAAAACGATATCGCCAAGGTCAACGAGATTCCTCTTCAATCTGCTTCACTGGATATCTGGGATAAGAAGTATCGCCTGAAGACCAAGGAGGGCAAGCCGGTCGACCAGGACATAGACCATACTTACCGGCGTGTAGCCAGGGCGCTGGCAGAAACCGAGTGCACGCCGGAACAGCGTGAACACTGGTACGGCCAGTTTCTTTGGGCGTTGCGTCATGGCGCGATCCCGGCCGGGCGTATCATGTCCAACGCCGGTGCATTGGAACATAAACCAGCGACCTCGACGATAAACTGTACCGTGTCCGGGACGATCCGCGACTCGATGAACGACATTCTGCAAAAGGTGCACGAGGCGGGGCTGACCCTGAAGGCAGGGTGCGGCATCGGTTACGAGTTTTCCACCCTGCGGCCGAAGGGTGCTTATGTCTCAGGTGCGGGCGCTTACACTTCCGGACCTTTGTCGTTTATGGATATCTACGACAAGATGTGTTTTACCGTTTCCTCGGCCGGTGGACGCCGTGGTGCGCAGATGGCGACCTTCGATATCGGTCATCCGGACGTGATGGATTTTATTCGCGCCAAGCGAGAGGACGGCAGGCTCCGGCAGTTCAACCTGTCGCTGCTGATCACTGACGAGTTTATGCGTGCAGTCGAAGACGACAGAAAATGGAAGCTCGCGTTTCCGTTGACGTCGCTTGAAGTCGAAACCGACAAGATCGATCTTGATGATCGCAGCAAGGTCGTTTGGCGTGATGTGCCGGAATCGGAGGGGTACGTCACCAATCAGCAGGGCCAGGTAGCCTGTAAGATCTATCGTGAAATTCCGGCGCGGCGGTTGTGGGACATGATCATGAGTTCGACCTACGATTTTGCCGAGCCGGGCTTTATCCTGATCGACAAGGTCAATCAGTATAACAACAACTGGTTTTGTGAAAACATCCGGGCTACCAATCCCTGTGTGACGGCCGGTACCCGTTTGCATACCCAGTATGGCATGGTGCCGGTCGGTGAACTGTACCAGTTGCAGTCGGAACTCGAGGTGACGGTAGACAACCGTGCGCTTGGCATCGACCACAAAGGGACTTCGGTACGCAGTGCGGTGCCAGTGTTTATGACCGCTGCGCAGGCGGATGTCTATGAGGTGACGACCGAAGACGGATACCGGATCGAGGCTACAGCCTGGCATGAGTTCTATACCCAACGCGGTAAGATTCCACTGTCTGCACTGACGACCGGGGACTCGCTGTTTATCCAGTCGGGTAAAGGCCAGTTTGGTTCGCTGGGTAACAAAAAGCTTGGCATGCTGATCGGGCTGATGGCGGGTCACGGCCAGTTCAGCAGCAGGAAGACAGGCGAAAGCACCGCGGTGATCAGCCTGTGGGGCGAGCGGCGTGCCCTGGCGCCGAAAATCATCGAATCGATCAAGGCGGCGGTGTTGTGTGACGAGATGGCGGCGCGCTATACCGGCAGCCGCCAGGTTTCGTCGGTGGCTGTGCCGGAACGCAATACCGTATTCATCCGTTCTGCGATGCTGGCGCACCTGCTGGAATACTATGGCTTTAACGCCGATACCCGGCACAAGGTGCCCGAGGTGATCTGGCGTGGCACCGAGGATTGTGTCAGGGCCTACCTGCAGGCCCTGTTTCAGTGTGATGGCACGCTTCATGTTTCCTCCCGCAGCCGGTACAGCGCTGTGTCGCTGGTGTCCGGCAGTGCCGAGTTTCTGCAGCAGATCCAGGTGCTGCTTAGCAATTTCGGTATCTGCTGTTCGATCACGCAGTGTGAGCAAAAGCCGGGATACCTGTTACGCATCGATGCGCGGGATGCTGCTGTCTTTATGTCCGAGATCGGCTTTTTACACGAGGCCGGCAGTACTGTGCATGAAGTGCAGGCCGGTGTGTGCAATGACCGGGTGCGCCGGCCTTACCGCAGCAGGATCAGGTCGATCCGCTATCTTGGCAGGCAGGCAGTCTATGATACGACACAGGATGATGCCAATACGGTGATTTTCAACGGCCTGGTGACCGGGCAGTGTGGTGAACAGCCGCTGCCGCCCTACGGCAGTTGTCTGCTTGGTTCGATCAACCTGACCCGTTTTGTACGCGAGCCGTTTACCGAGCAGGCCAGGTTCGACTGGGAGGAGTTTTCCCGGGTGGCGCGTATTTTTACCCGGATGCTGGACAACGTGGTAGAAATCAATGGTTTGCCGTTGGAAGGACAGCGCCACGAGATACTGCACAAACGCCGTCATGGCATGGGGTTCCTGGGGCTGGGCTCGACGATGACGATGTTGAGGATGGCTTATGGTTCTCCGGCTTCGCTGGAGTTTACTGAACGTGTCAGCCGCGAATTGGCGCTGGCCGGCTGGCAGGAGGCCCTGGCGCTGGCCAAAGAGAAAGGTCCGGCACCGATCATGGAGGAGGAGTTTGAAATTACGCCGCAGATGTTGAGACAGCGGCCGCAGCTGGAGAAAGACGGCTACCGTTGCGGAGACAAGGTCAAGGGCAAGGTATTGCATGCCAGGTACAGTCTTTACATGCAGCAGCTGGCCGAGGTTGCGCCGGAACTGGTCGAGGAGCTGGCCGAGGTTGGTGCGCGCTTTACGCATCATAGTTCGATTGCGCCGACCGGGACTATTTCCTTGTCGCTGGCCAATAATGCGAGTAATGGTATCGAACCGAGTTTTGCCCATCACTACTCGCGTAATGTAATACGTGAAGGCAGAAAGACCAAGGAAAAAGTCGATGTCTATTCGTTCGAACTGCTTGCTTACCGGGCGCTGGTCGATGCGGACGCGATGCCGGATTCCGGTACACACGGTCTTCCTGAGTATTTTGTCGCGGCCGATGACATCACCCCCAAGGAGCATGTGGATGTGCAGGCGGCTGCACAGAAGTGGATCGACTCATCGATTTCCAAGACGGCGAATGTGCCGACGGACTATCCTTACAGCGACTTCAAGGATATCTACCGCTATGCCTACAGCCAGGGGCTGAAAGGATGCACCACTTTCCGTTTCAATCCAGCAGCCTTCCAGGGCGTGCTGGTCAAGGAAGAGGACCTGGAAAACACCGTTTACCGGTTCGAACTGGAAAACGGTGAAGTCATCGAGGTCAAGGGGAATGAAAAAATCGAATACGATGGAGAAACCCATACAGCGGCCAACCTGTATGATGCGTTGAAGGAAGGGTACTATGGTAAATTCTAGAATTGACGGCGGTTCGTATATCGCAGCAGGGTTGAGTCATCAGTTTGGTTGCAGGTCTTTGCAAGGTATACAACCGGTCTGTGCAGCAGGAGGAGCAAGTCGATGACAGTCAAGATCGACAAGAAGATTGTCAAGTGCCAAGTGGTCAGTGAAGAACAGGAAAACGCGCAGCCGGCTGCGGTGGAGCAGGGAGAGGCACAACCTGGCCAGCAGGCGGTGGTGCACGACTCCAATATCGTGCACCTGACGGAAAAACTCGAGCGCCCGGAATTCCTGCTCGGGTCCACTTACAAGATCAAGACACCGTTGTCTGAACATGCGCTGTATGTGACGATCAATGATATCGTGCTCAACCAGGGAACGGCCAATGAATTGCGCCGGCCGTTCGAGATTTTTATCAACTCCAAGAACATGGATCACTTCCAATGGATCGTAGCGCTGACCCGGATCATTTCGGCGGTCTTTCGCAAGGGCGGGGATGTGACCTTTCTGGTCGAGGAGCTGCACTCGGTGTTCGATCCGCGTGGAGGTTATTTCAAGAAAGGCGGTAAATACATGCCATCGCTGGTGGCCGAGATCGGCGATGCGATCGAACGGCATATGCGTATGATCGGTCTGCTGAAAAACGATGAATTGGATGAACATCAAAAGCAGCTGATCGAGAAAAAGCGTTCGGAATACGCTGCCGCGGCAGACGAGGCCGCCACCGGCGCAGGGGACAGCTTCCCGGAAGGAGCACAGTTGTGTGCGAAATGCAGTACCAAGGCGGTGATCAAGATGGATGGATGCATGACCTGTCTGAGCTGCGGGGATTCCAAGTGTGGCTAGCCCGCATTGCTCACCACCCTTCTACTGCGACGGCCCAATGGCGCGAGGGGACGGGTTTCCATGTTTTCTATAGGCGTAATTAAACTATGGGCTTTGTCCATTAAAACTGCCTTTGGTGAGCATAATTTTACTGATTGAAAGGCATAAAAAGCATGACTTATGTAACTTTATGTAGACTCGCAATCTGTATATAATGATTTCCGATAATCAAGAGCAGTGAAGATTCTATGCTGAATTCCTGGTTGGGGTTGGTATGAATTTTTTCAGGTTCACTAATAAAAAACAGTAATCATTAGCGAGCGTGCTCAACAAAATCAGACCAGGGTATTATTCAATTAATACCAGATTAAGGAAACGCCTGTGTTGGCCTGTTCGTCCAGCAACAGACGTCGATAAAATTCAATAAAATAATGAGAGTCGGAGGAAATGGTCATGGCCGTTAGACAAGAGCCGGTACCTGGATATTACTATATCAATTTAACCGGGCAGCTGATTAAGGTCAAAGCATTGCTTTATGTTGATGGGAGTCTTGGACGTGTTGTCGTTGAGTACCTGGATGGAAAGATTCTGAATATCCGTCTGGATGAATGGAACTGGCTCGATCTTTCGGTTTATTCAGAGTGGCTCGAAACCCGCAACCTGGAATCCGAGTTGGAATACGAAGTCTAGCCCGCATTTCTCACCACCCTTCTACTGCGACGGCGCAATCGCGCGCCCTGGGTGGCTTTTGCTCGGTCGTGGTGGTGCGTACAACGTGTGGTGCGTACAACGCACCAACACCAAGGCAAATCAAATAGTGCCACGTGGCGATTCTTCCACAGACGATATTTTCTTGGTGTAAATCCTTTGGTGTGC
>JALUUZ010000311.1 GCA_027021095.1 Gammaproteobacteria bacterium | reverse complement strand
GGTGCCACTGGCACGGATCAAGGCGCAGCTGGTCGACAGGGGATACCAGGAGGCGGTGACCTACAGCTTCGTCAGCGCCGCGGCGCAGCAGCAGCTCGATCCGGATGCCCAGGCGATCGCGCTGCAGAATCCGATGTCGGCCGACATGGCGGTGATGCGCACGACGCTGTGGACCGGCCTTTTGCAGGTGGTCCGCTACAACCTGAACCGCCAGCAGCGCCGTGTCAGGATTTTTGAGACCGGGTTGAGCTTCAATGAGCAAGCGGATCAAATCATTCAAAAAAACCGGATCGCCGGCGCGCTCTGCGGCAGTGTAGTGCCGGAGCAGTGGGGCAGTGAATCGCGGCAGGTCGATTTTTACGACCTGAAAGGCGATGTCGAAGCCTTGCTCGGCCTGGCCGGCAGCGACGCACGATTTGTCGCCGCCACCCATCCGGCACTGCACCCGGGGCAGTCGGCGCAGATCGTAGACGGTGCTGGACAAGTGCTTGGCTGGCTTGGTAGAATCCACCCGGAAGTGATTAAAAAACAAGATCTTAGTTCAGACGTGTATGTCTTCGAACTGGATCTGGAGACACTGCAGCAGGGACGGATCCCGAGATTCAAACCGCTTTCCAGGTTTCCGTCGATCCGCCGTGATATCGCGATCGTGGTCGACGAGGCAATCACCTCAGAACAAGTGTGTGATACGATACGCAAGACTATTCCGGAACAGTTGAAGGAAATCCGGCTGTTTGATGTCTATCGTGGCAAGGGTGTTGATTCTGGTAGAAAAAGTTTCGCTTTGGGCTTGATTTTACAGGAATCTTCGCGCACTCTTGTAGATCAGGAGGCTGATGCAGCCGTGGAATGGGTTCTGGTCCAGCTGGCGAAAGAGCTGGGGGCATCACTGAGAGATTGAACTATGGCACTGACAAAAGCAGCGATGGCAGAGCGTTTGTTCGAAGACCTGGGCTTGAACAAGCGTGAAGCAAAAGAACTGGTCAAGCTTTTCTTTGAAGAGATCCGGGCCACCCTGGAGTCGGGCAAGCAGGTCAAGCTGTCAGGCTTCGGTAATTTCAACCTGCGCGACAAACGCGAGCGGCCGGGAAGAAACCCGAAGACAGGCGAGGAGATTCCGATCACCGCCCGTCGTGTGGTCACTTTCAGTCCGGGACAGAAACTTAAAGCGAGGGTCGAAGCCTATGCTGGAAGTGGAGAGCAGCAGCATCAGCAGCAGTGAGCTGCCGCCGATTCCGGGCAAGCGTTATTTCACGATTGGTGAGGTCAGCGATCTGTGCGCGGTCAAACCACATGTGTTGCGCTATTGGGAGCAGGAGTTCCCGCAGTTGAAGCCGGTCAAACGCCGTGGCAACCGGCGTTACTATCAACGCCAGGACGTGTTGATGATCCGCCAGATCCGCAGCCTGCTGTACGACCAGGGGTTTACCATCGGGGGCGCCAGGCAGCGTCTTTCCGGTGAAGACGTGCGCAATGACCTGAAGCAGAGCCAGCAGCTGATCAAACTGATGCGCGCCGAACTCGAAGACGTGTTACAGATTCTGCGCCGTTAGTTGCCGTTATTGACAGATCAGCGGCTTGGAAGCCGTCAGCCAGCAAAAAGTTTACCAGGGTTTTTCGGGGCGTAGCGCAGTCTGGTAGCGCACCGGTATGGGGTGCCGGTGGTCGGAGGTTCAAATCCTCTCGCCCCGACCAGTCATTGACCTGTCATGGGAGAGTCTCCTTGTTTCGTTCTGTACTGATTTTCCTGCTTTGGGCCGTTGTTGCAGGAACCTGTGCCGATACCAGCCATCTTACACTCAAACCTGCTGACAACAAGCACACCATCCGTTCAGTCACCCAGTTGCTCGACCGCGCTGAAGCGGAGCTGAAGCGCAAAGCGAAACGGCTGGACAAAATCCTTGGTTATGCACGTGCGCTGCCGGGCGCCAAGACCTGGGCCCAGAACTGTGCCAGCGTGACCGAGAAGAACCTGCAGGAGCTGCGTGTCCGGCTCAAGTCCATCGATGTGCCTGAGCGCCGTGGCGAGGCGGCAACGAAAAAGCCGGCGAAACCAGCGCGCCAGCCGGCAGGCAAGGCGGCGGGCCCGGGCCCGCAGGCCGGTGCCCGGCCCGACACCAAGCCCGATACCAGGTCAGGCACCAAGCCCGCACCCCCCGACCAGGCACTGCGCAAAAAACTGGGTCTGCGCAAACACCTGGCCAGGCATATCC
>JALUUZ010000310.1 GCA_027021095.1 Gammaproteobacteria bacterium | reverse complement strand
GCGAATTCTTTTTGCGATCAGCTTCCAGATTATCAAGCCGGAGCCGATCCCAGTGAAGGGTGCGAGCACCAGGGACCAGAAGAAGGGCAGTATACACAGGCTGGAAAAATAACTGCCCTGGCTGCCCTGGTTTTGACACAGGTGAAACGTAATCACCAGTCCGACTGCAATCGTGATCAGTGCAACGGCGATGCCGGTGGTGATTCCATTTTTGATCGGTCGTGGCATTGTACTTCGAAGAACCTGTGTAGTGGAAAGTGCGTGGCTCGTCCCGGCCGCGTTATCCATGGCACCAGCCTTTGGAATCTCAGAATAGCATAGTTTGACGGCTCAGAGAATATGCAGTGCCTCGCCGATGCGGACGAATGCGTCGATCGCCTTGTCCAGGTGTTCGCGGCTGTGTGCGGCCGAAACCTGGACCCGGATACGTGCCTGTTCCCTGGGCACTACTGGGTAACTGAAACCGGTGACATAGATTCCTTCGTCGAGCAGGCGTTGCGCCATGGTCTGTGCCAGCGCCGCTTCATAGAGCATGACCGGAACGATCGGGTGGTCGCCGGGTTTGAGGTCGAAGCCGGCCTCATGCATCCGCCGGCGGAAATAGTTTGTGTTGTCGGCAAGCCGTCGGCGCAGTGCATCGGAGTTGGACAGCAACTCGAACGCCTTGATGCTGGCGGCGACCAGCGGTGGGGCCAGCGTGTTGGAGAACAGGTAGGGCCGTGAACGTTGACGCAGCAGTTCGACAAGTGCATGCGATCCGGCCGTGAAGCCACCCGAGGCACCACCCAGCGCTTTGCCCAGCGTCGAGGTCACGATATCGACCCGGTCGGCGACCTGGTGGTACTCTGCGGTGCCGCGTCCAGTCGTACCAACGACACCGGTGGCATGTGAATCATCGACCATGACCAGCGCGTCGTATCGTTCTGCCAGGGCAACGATGCGGTCGAGCTTGGCGATATCGCCATCCATGCTGAAGACGCCGTCGGTGGCGATCAGGCGCGTGCGGCAGTCGCTGGCTTGCTGCAGCTTGTGTTCCAGGTCTGTCATATCGCTGTGGCGGTAGCGCAGGCGTTTGGCCTTGCACAGCCGGATGCCGTCGATGATCGACGCATGATTCAGTGCATCGCTGATGACTGCATCCTGCTGGTCCAGCAGGGTCTCGAACAGGCCGGTGTTGGCATCGAAACACGAGCTGTAGAGAATCGCATCGTCCATCCCCAGGAATCCGGCGATGGTTTTCTCGAGAGTTTTGTGCAGGTCCTGGGTACCGCAGATGAAGCGGACCGAGGCCATGCCAAAACCGCGGGTGCCGAGCGCCTCGGCGGCGGCTTCGATCAGCGCTGGGTGATTGGCCAGGCCCAGGTAGTTGTTGGCACAAAAATTCAGTACGTGATCCGTGCCGGCGGTGTTGATTTCCACCTCCTGGGGACTGTGAATGATGCGCTCCTGTTTATACAGGCCCTGCTGCCTGATGTCGTCCAGTTGCCGTTGCAGGCGTAGATAGAATTGGTTTTCCATCGTCTCAGTCCCAGTTCAGAATCACTTTGCCGCATTGACCGCTGCGCACCGTTTCGAAAGCCTGTTCGTAGTCGTCGACTGCGTACTGGTGGGTGATGACACCGCTGACGTCCATACCGCTTTTGACCAATTGGGTCATCTTGTACCAGGTTTCAAACATTTCACGTCCGTAGATGCCCTTCAACTGCAGTCCCTTGAGGATGATGTCGTCCCAGTTGATCTGGGTGTCCGTCGGCAGAAAGCCCAGCAGTGCGATATGGCCGCCGTTGTACATGTGGTGCAGCATGGCGCGGAATGCGGTGGGGTTGCCGGAAACCTCCAGGCCGACATCGAAGCCGTTGCTCATCTTCAGCACCCGGATGACGTCGTCGAGGCTTTCATTGGCGACATTGACCGCCAGACCGGCATCGAGCCGGCGTACGAGGTCGAGGCGGTATTCGTTGACATCGGTGATCACGATATGACGTGCACCGACGAAACGGCAGACGATCGCTGCCATGATGCCGATCGGGCCGGCGCCGGTGATCAACACGTCTTCACCGGTGATGTCGAACGACAGTGCGGTATGGACTGCATTGCCCAGTGGATCGAGTATCGCGGCGATCTCCGAGCTGATATCGTTGTGCAGTTTCCACAGGTTGGCGGCCGGCATCTTCAGGTATTCCGCGAACGCGCCGTCACGGCCACCGCCGATC
>JALUUZ010000309.1 GCA_027021095.1 Gammaproteobacteria bacterium | reverse complement strand
CCGTGGAAGAATCACCACGTGGCACCATTTGATTTACCTTGGTGTTGGTGCGTACAACGCACCCTACCTCGTGGTGACGGTGTGCGTAGCACACCAAAGGATTTACACCAAGAAAATGTCGTCTGTGGAAGAATCGCCACGTGGCACTATTTGATTTGTCTTGGTGTTGGTGCGTACAACGCACCCTACCTTGTCGTGACGGTGTGCGCAGCACACCAAAGGATTTACGGTCAAAAAATGTCATGCTCCAAAGTAGGGTGCGTTGTACGCACCGCAGAAGGGTGAGAGAAATGCGGGCTAGTGATTCGAATTCATCCACACTGGAGCTGGTTTGCCCGGCCGGCAGCCTGCCGGCATTGAAAACCGCGGTCGATCATGGCGCGGATGCGGTGTATATCGGGTTCAGCGGAGACACCAATGCACGTCATTTTGCCGGACTCAATTTCGATCCGGACAGGGCGCAGCAGGCGCTCGACTATGCACACAGCCGTAATACGAAAGTATTCCTGGCACTCAATACCTATCCGCAGGCCGATGGCTGGCAGCGCTGGCAGGACGCGGTCGACCTGGCAGCGCAGCTGGAGTTCGATGCACTGATCGGTGCAGACCTGGGGGTGCTCGATTATGCCGCCACGCACTGGCCGCAACTGGCTTTGCATCTGTCGGTGCAGGGTTCGGCCACCAGCCCCGAGGCGATCCGGTTTTATCATCAGCACTTCGCTGTCCGCCGTGTCGTTCTGCCACGCGTGCTTTCACTCAAGCAGGTCAGGCAGGTCGCCGCAGCCAGTCCGGTCGCAGTCGAGGTGTTCGGTTTCGGCAGTCTGTGTGTGATGGTCGAGGGCCGCTGCCTGTTGTCTTCTTATGTGACCGGCCAGTCACCCAATACCTTCGGTGCCTGTTCGCCGGCCTCGGCCGTGCAGTGGAAACAGACGGCCGATGGTCTCGAGTCGCAGTTGAGCGGGGTGTTGGTCGATCGTTACAGCGCCAACCAGCCGGCTGCCTATCCGACACTGTGCAAAGGCCGTTTCCAGGTTCCGCAGTCTGGCGCCGAGGCTGCCTATTATGCGTTGGAAGAGCCGACCAGTCTGAATACCCTGGCGTTGCTGCCTGCCCTGCAGCAGATGGGGGTTGCCGCGATCAAGCTGGAGGGCAGGCAGCGCGGCCCTGCCTACGTCAAGCAAATTACCCGGGTCTGGCGTGCTGCGATCGATGCCTGCCGGCGTGATCCACAGGCTTACCAGCCAAGACCGGAGTGGCTGCAGGACCTGCATGCGGTATCCGAAGGGCAGATGACCACGCTTGGGGCTTATCATCGCCCGTGGCAGTAGCAGACAGTGGATACTAGCCCGCATTTCTCACCACCCTTCTACTGCTCCGTCTCGCTACGAACGGTGGTGAGAAATGCGGGCTAGAATTCCAAAATTGTCACTCGGCCCTGTGCTGTATTACTGGGAGCGGCAGGCGATGTATGATTTCTACCAGCGTATCGCTGAGTCCCGCATCGATATCGTTTACCTGGGTGAAACAGTCTGTGCCCGGCGCCGCCTGTTGCGTACGCAGGATTGGCTCAGCCTGGCAGCGCTGTTGCAGGACGCAGGTAAAGAGGTCGTGCTGTCCAGTATGACGTTGATCGAAGCCGGGTCGGAACTGGCAGCGTTGAAGAAGCTGTGCAGTAACCGGCAGTTTATGGTCGAGGCCAATGACATGGCGGCTGTCCAGTTGTTGAGTGGTAAAGCGTTTGTCAGTGGGCCGACGCTCAATCTGTATAACCCGCGCAGCCTGCGGTTGCTTGCCAGGCAGGGATTGAAGCGCTGGGTGCTGCCGCTCGAACTTTCACGCCAGGCGCTGGAAGCCATGCAGCGGCACAGGCCGGCAGGTGTCGAAACAGAAGTCATGGTCTATGGGCGTATGCCGCTGGCTTGGTCGGCGCGCTGTTTTACTGCGCGTGCGCATAACCGTGCCAAGGATGACTGTGGTTACCTGTGCCTGGACTACCCGGACGGCATGCTGCTGCGTACACAAGATGCGCATGATTTCCTGGTGTTGAATGGCATCCAGACCCAGTCGGCCGGAACCCTGAACCTGTTGGCCGAGTTACAGGCACTGAAGCACCTGCGGGTCGATGTGTTACGTATCAGTCCGCCATCGCGGCATTGTGAGAAAATCATTGAATTGTTTTTTCAGTGCCTGCACCAGGATCGTCCGCTGGACGAAGCGGACCGGC
>JALUUZ010000308.1 GCA_027021095.1 Gammaproteobacteria bacterium | reverse complement strand
CTGTGGTCCCTCGGTGATATTGATCGTGATATAGATGTCTTTCTTGTTCGGTGAAATCGAGACCTGGGTGGAATTGACCTTGAAACCGAAGTAACCACGGTCTTTATAGAATGACTTGAGTTTTTCAATGTCACCGGCCAGCTTCTGCTTCGAATACTGATCGTTCTTCGTATAGAACGTAAAGGCGCCAGGGGTGGTCAACTTGAACAACCGCAGCAGCTTTTTGTCCTTGAAGGTCTTGTTACCGATGATATTGATCTTGCGGATCCGTGCGGCACGGCCCTCGGAAATATTGATGTCGACACTCACCCGGTTGCGGGTCATCGGGGTGACGGTCGTCTTGATCTTGACACCGTATTTGCCCTGCGCAAAATAGACCCGGCGCAACTCCTGTTCGATCTTGTCCAGCAGCGAGCGGTTGAACACCCGCCCCTTGGCAAAACCGAGCTTGTCGAAACTCTTTTTGAGCAGCTTCTTCTCGATGACCTTGTTACCGGTGACATTGATTTCTGCGATCGAAGGCCGTTCGACGACGGTGATCACCACCACCCTGCCCTCGACATTCAACTTGATGTCTTTAAAAAACCCGGTTTTGAACAGCGCCTTGACCGATTGCGCCGACTTTTGCTGATTGAACTCCTGTCCGACCTTGATCGGCAGATAGTTGAAGACTGTGCCTGCCGAAATTCTTTGCAGCCCTTCGATTCGTATATCTTTGATTATAAAGGGTTTTGACGCCAACACCGGACTGACCACCCCCAAGCACAACACGAGCATTATCCAACGAATCATTACTTTTCCTATAAAATCAGACAGTTATATTTCTTATTATCAAACCGCCATGATAACACTCAATTTTGGAGCATATCAAGGCACAAATAATCCAGCCAAGTCATTATAAAATGCCAAGGTCATCAAGGACAATATAAATATGATCCCGATATAAAGCCCGATCTTTCTGGCCTTGTCAGACACTGGTTTTCCACGGATCGCCTCGATCGTATAGTACATAAAGTGCCCACCATCGAGCACTGGAATCGGCAGCAGATTGATGACACCTAAACTGACACTTAACAACGCCAGGAAGTGCAGATAGGTATACCAGTTCCTCTTTGCGGTAATCCCGGCGAATTTGCCGATTTTAACCGGGCCGCTGATATTTTTTAGTGACGCCTCCCCCATTACCATCAAATAAAAAATCTTCAGCATCAGGCGTGACAACAACGCCGTTTCACTGATCCCTTTGAGCGACGCCTGCAACACGCCATAGTGCTGCAGCGAATAAGGATCGGCGTCGATCAGACCGATGGGTGGCTGCAGCTTGGGGATGATAATCAGCTCGAGTTTGCGACCGCCACGCTGGACCAGGAACCGCGTTTTCTTGTTCGCGCGGTGCTGCACCCGGCGCACGAGCTGCGCATTACCACTGACGCTTTTGCCATCGACCGCGATGATCAGATCACCCGCCTTGATCCCGGCCGCCTCGGCCGGGCTGCGTTTGACGACCGCCTTGACCCGCGCACCCTGCACCTTCTCCTGGTCTGCACCGAGCAGCACACCGATCCGAATGTGCTGGCCCTGGTATCGCCGCGGCGTGACGGTCAGGGTTACCTGTCTGCCCTCACGCAGCACGACAAACTTCACTGGTTGTTCCGGCTTGTCGATAAACCGCTCCTCCACTTCACGCCAGAACGTGACTGGTTTTCCGTCCACCGACAAAACCAGGTCATCGACTTTCAACCCTGCCTTGTCCGCCGGTGAACCGCGCTTGATGGTCTTGATCTTCGGTGGCGCGCCGGGAATCAAGCCAGCCCTGGCATAGACATTGACCCCTGGACCGATGATCGACTTGTCATGGCGGAAATCTAGCTGACGGGTGACCAGTTTTCCATTTTCGTCCTTGACGGTGACCTGCAGCGTATCCCTGTCGACCAGGCCTTCGAACAGCAACAGGTAGGACTCTTTCCAGCTTTGAATCTTCTTGCCGTCGATGGCCACTACCAGGTCCTTAGGTTTGAACCCACCCTGGCTGGCCACCGAGTTCTGCTTGACCTCTTGCACCAGTGGCGGCACACCGGGCTTGCCGATCATAAAGAAAAGACTCAACGCAACGATCGCAAACGCAAAATTGAAAAACGGCCCGGCCAGCACGATCAGCATCCGCTGGTAGACGGGCTTGCTCATCAGGGCCTTGTCGCGGTCCTCATCGTCGACGTCCTTGCTGTCCTGTTCGCCGTACATCTTGACATAGCCCCCAAGCGGTATCGGCGCCAGCACGAATTCACAGCCGTCCTTTTTCGATACATAAGTCCAGAAAGGCTTACCCATGCCGATCGAAAACCGCTCGATCTTGACACCGAACTTCCTTGCCACCCAGAAGTGGCCGAACTCGTGTATCGCCACCAGCACGACGATGGCCACCAAGAAGAAAAACGCGCTGTATAAAAACCCTATCATTGTGTGCCCTTTCCTGTATTGATCCCGCTGATATAACCCGCCGCGACTTCCCGCGCCTGGCGGTCTGCTTCGAGTATCGTCTCGAGTGAATCGGCCGCCTGTACCGGCAATTTCTCCTGAGTGTAGGCGATAGTCTGTGAAATATCCGTAAAGCGAATTTTTTTCTGCAAAAAGGCATCGACGGCCGTCTCGTTGGCCGCATTCAACACAGTGGGCGCAGTGCCTCCCTCGTCGACCGCCTGCTGTGCCAGCCGCAGGCATGGGAAACGCTGGTAGTCGGGCGCGGCAAAATCCAGCTGTGCAACCGATACGATATCAAGGAACCCAACACCGGACTCGATCCGCTGCGGCCAGGCCAATGCATGGGCAATCGGTGTGCGCATGTCCGGATTTCCCAGTTGTGCGATCACCGAACCATCGACGTATTGCACCATCGAGTGCACGACACTTTGTGGATGAATCACCACATCGATCTGTTCTGCGGTAGTGTTGAACAGGTAACAGGCCTCGATCAACTCCAGCCCCTTGTTCATCATGGTCGCCGAATCAACCGAGATTTTACGCCCCATCTCCCAGTTCGGGTGCGCACAGGCCTGGTCCGGGGTGACCGCAGACAGCTGTGCGAGCGGCAGGGTCCGGAACGGTCCGCCTGAACCGGTCAAAATGATCCGCGCGACACCTGCGCCGGAAAAATCCGCGGTATGCAAGCCGGTATCGACCGGTAGACATTGAAAGATTGCATTGTGTTCGCTGTCGATCGGCAGCAGCTCTGCGTGGTGATCGTCAACCGCTTCGATCAGTAACTCGCCGGACATCACCAATGCTTCCTTGTTGGCCAGCAATACCCGCTTGCCGGCACGTGCTGCAGCCAAAGTCGGCAGCAGGCCGGCCGCACCGACGATCGCTGCCATCACGTAATCCACCTCGGCGGCACTGGCGACCTGCTCGAGCGCGGCGGCCCCGGACAACACTTCGGTCGATACCCCGCCGTGGCTACACAGCCGTTCACGCAGACTGGCAGCAGCCTGTTCATCGACCACCACGGCAAACGGCGGCCGATGCGTCAGAATCTGCTGTTCGAGCAGTTCAATCGAGGTGGCCGCTGTCAGTGCGAAAACAGAATAGTCGGAGGCATTGCGCTGGATCACGTCCAGCGTGCTGACGCCGATCGACCCGGTGGCTCCAAGCACAGTGATCTTTTTCATTGGATCAGTTCTAACAGGATGCCGCCAAGCAGAAAAACCGGTGCCGCCGACGTCACACTATCGATACGATCGAGCACACCGCCATGACCGGGCAGAATCGTGCCGCTGTCTTTCTCACCGCTGTAGCGCTTGATCATACTCTCAAACAAGTCGCCGAGCACCGAAACCGGCACGATCACCAGGCTGAGCAACACGAACGCCATGACCCCATCCGCTGGCAACGCGAGCCAGTAACTGGCCAGGTAGGCATAGACAGCGACCAGCACCAACGCACCGTAGACGCCCTCCCAGCTCTTTCCAGGGCTGACCTTCGGCGCCAGTTTGTGCCTGCCCCAGGCCCGCCCGGAAAAATAAGCGCCGCTGTCGGCGACCCAGATCAACACGAACAGGTACAGAAACCACTGGTAGCCTTGGGTATGCATGCTGACCAGTGCCATCCATGCCGGCACCAGCACCAGTATGCCGGCGACGGATTTGACCAGCTGGCTCACCCCGTCTGCCTGCTGGCCCAGCGGGTAGTTCAACACCCACAACAGGGCCAGCAGCCACCAACCGGCGGTGACGGTCAACAAGGGCATCAGTGAACCCCTGGCATCGATATAGTACCAACCTGCCCACAAAAACAGGCCGATCAGCCCGACATAGGCTGCGCGCAGCCAAACCGCCCTGAGCTTGACCAACCGGGTCCATTCCCAGGCACCCACCAGGATAAACAGCGCCAGTATCATGGCCATAAAGACCGGTTTCAGCAACACCACCGCTGACAAAAACAAGGGCGCAAGGACCAACGCCGTCAGGACTCTCTGTTTAAGCATTCTCACCGTTTCCTTTAAGCTGCTCCGCGATTTTGCCAAAACGCCGCTGACGCTGTGCATAGGCGTCCAGTGCCAGTTCAAGCTCGGCCGCGTCGAAATCAGGCCACAGGGTCTTGGTAAAATAACATTCGGTGTAGGCCAGCTGCCACAGCAGGAAGTTACTGATGCGCTGCTCGCCGCTGGTGCGGATCAACAGGTCCGGGTCCTGCACCCCGGCTGTCGCCAGGTAGCGGGAAAAATCCTGTTCACTGAACGAATCCACGTCCAGCCGGCCCTGCCTGGCCTCGTGTACCACTTTCTTGACCGCTTGCAGAATATCCCAGCGCCCACCGTAGTTGACAGCGACGTGCAACGACATCCCGTCATTATTCTTGGTACGTTCACGTGCAGCATTGATCTGTTGCTGTAGTCTTGCGGGGAAAGCACCAAGATCACCGAGAAAGTCGACGCGGATGTTATTCTTGTGCAAGCGTGAGATCTCGCGTTTCAGGCTGAGCAGGAACAACTCCATCAGCAGCCCGACCTCCTGCTGCGGCCGGTTCCAGTTCTCGCTGCTGAAGGCAAACAGGGTCAGCGCTTTGATTCCATGCCTGACGCAGTTCTCGACCAGCAGCCTGGTCGCTTCGACACCGGCCCGGTGGCCGGCATTCCTGCTCAATCCGCGCTGCCTGGCCCAACGGCCGTTGCCATCCATGACGACTGCAATATGGCCCGGGAGCAGTTTCATCGCCCAGTGACTTCAGACTTCCATCAACTCGGCTTCTTTCTGCTTCAGTACCTCGTCTACCGTGTGCACGAACTTGTCGGTAAGTTTCTGGATCACTTCCTCACCACGGCGCAAATCGTCCTCCGAAAGCGCCTTGTCCTTTTGCAGTTCCTTCAAGGTACTGATCGCATCGCGGCGGATATTGCGGATCGCCACACGCCCGGCTTCCGCTTCCTGGCGTACCACCTTGACCAGGTCCTTGCGCCGCTCCTCGGTCAACGGAGGCATCGGCACACGGATGACCGTTCCGGCAGTCGCCGGATTCAGGCCAAGATCCGAATTCATGATCGCCTTTTCGATCACCTGGACCATGTTTTTCTCCCACGGCGAAATCGTCAAGGTGCGCGCATCCTCGACCGAGATATTGGCGACCTGCTTCAACGGAGTCTTGTTCCCGTAGTAGTCTACTGTAATATGGTCCAACAGGCTGGTGTGGGCACGCCCCGTACGGATTTTGCTCAATTCGGTCTTCAACGCACTGACCGACTTGTCCATTCGGTCGCTGGCATCCTGTTTAATCTCATCAATCATTTTTCATTCCTCTTGGCCAAACAGCAGCTAGTCAACAGAAGTGCCAATCCCGTCGTCGCCTTTGACCACCTTCAACAAATCACCTTCAGTATATATATTCATTACACGTAATGGTACCTTGTGATCCCGGCACAGCACGATGGCCGTGGCATCCATGACCTGTAGCCGTTGATCGATCACCTGGTCATAACTGAGGTGCTGATAGCGCACGGCATTGCTGTCCTTGACCGGGTCTGCGGAATAGACGCCATCGACTTTGGTGGCCTTGATCATCAGGTCGGCGTTGATCTCGATCGCACGCAGGCTCGCGGCCGAGTCGGTAGTAAAAAAGGGATTGCCGGTGCCGGCAGCGAAAATCACGACCCGCCCCTTCTGCAGGTGACGTACCGCGCGCCGACGGATATAGTCCTCGCAGACCTGGTGAATGCTCAACGCCGACATCACCCGCACGGCTAACCCCTTGCGCTCGAGCACATCCTGCATCGCCAGCGAATTGATGACCGTGGACAACATGCCCATGTGATCCCCGGCAACACGATCGATCCCTGACTGTGCCAGGCCTGCACCACGGAAGATATTGCCGCCGCCGATCACAATCCCGATCTCAACACCGAGCGCAGAGATCGATTTGATCTCCGCGGCGATACGTTCCATCACTTTAGGATCGATGCCATAGTCTTCGCTCCCCATTAACGCCTCGCCACTCAACTTGAGTAATATGCGCCGATAGGCAGCTGCTGCATCTGTCATAAAGTCCCCGTTTGTCGATCAAATGATTGAAAGGTAAATGGTCTTATTTAATCTGCGACATGACTTCTTCGGCAAAATTCTCCGATTTTTTCTCGATTCCCTCACCAACCTCGATCCGTAAAAAATTGTGCACCTGCGCATTCTGGCTGGCAAGCAGCTTGCCGACGGTCTGATCCGGGTCCTTGACGAAAGCCTGGCCAAGCAAGGTTATTTCAGACAGGAATTTGCGCATCTTGCCCTCGACCATCTTCTTGGCAATCTCTTCCGGCTTGCCGCTTTCCTTGGCCTGCGCAAGGAAGATTTCCCGCTCCCTTTGCACCAGGTCAGCAGGCACCTGGTCTTCGGTCACACAGACCGGCCGGCTGGCGGCAATATGCATCGCTATGTCCTTACCCAACTCGTCACTGCCGCCCTCGTAGTCGACGATGACACCAATCCGTGACCCGTGCTGGTACAAGCCGAACTTGTTTTCCGTGGTCAGCCGGTAAAAACGCCGGATCTGGATATTCTCGCCGATCTTGCCGATCAGGGCCTCTCGCGCCGCATTGATGCTCGTGTCACCTGCGTCGTCGAGCGGCAACGCACTGAGCGCCTCGACATCGGCCGGGTTGTCAGCCAGTACACGCTGACAGACCTTGGCCGCAAACTCGGCAAAGTTGTCATCGCCGGCGACAAAGTCGGTCTCACAATTGACCTCGACGATGGCCGCTGTCTTGCCGTCATCGGACAACTGATAGACGACGCGGCCTTCGGCCGCGACCCGGCCGGCCTTCTTGTCGGCCTTGGCCGCACCTGCCTTGCGCAGATTGTCCAGTGCCAGTTCGATGTCGCCATCTGTCTCAACCAGTGCTTTTTTGCACTCCATCATGCCCGCGCCTGTACGCTCGCGAAGCTCTTTCACTAATGCTGCTGTAATTGCCATAACCGCTAACCTCTGAAAAATACATCACTGCCTGGTGCTACCGGCAGCGCTTGCTGGTTCAAATGTGTCTGATGAGTCTGCTCGATGTCTCCGACAAACTTGTGGTGCCGTCACGGGCCACAAGGACCCTGTGACGAAGCCCCAGACAGCCTGTGTCAGTCTCCCGCCTTGGGCTCAGCTGAGTCTGCCTGCTTCTTTGCCGTTGCTTTCTTCGCCGAACCAGTCTTTTTCGCTGTCTTTTTTGCCTTCGCCGCTTCCGCCTTGTCGAGCTCGACGAATTCATCTTCCGCCGCTGCCACGGTCTGCGCAGAGGTCTGTCCATCGATCACTGCATCGGCGATACCGGTGGTATAGAGCTGAATGGCACGAATGGCATCGTCATTGCCAGGAATCACATAATCCACGCCCAGTGGACTGTTATTTGAATCCACAACGGCAACGACCGGAATATTGAGCTTTTTGGCTTCGCTGACCGCGATTTTTTCATGCGCGACATCAATGATGAACAACGCGTCCGGCAAGCCGCCCATGTCCTTGATTCCACCAAGACTCTTTTCCAGCTTTTCCAGCTCACGGGTCAACATCAAGACTTCCTTCTTGTGCAGATGCTCGGCTTCCCCTTCGGTGAGCAAGGCTTCAAGTTCCTTCAAGCGCTTGATCGACTGCTTGACGGTTTTATAGTTGGTCAGCATCCCGCCAAGCCAGCGATGATTGACATACGGCATGCCGCAGCGGATCGCCTGTTCCTTGATCGTGTCACGCGACGAACGTTTGGTGCCGACAAACAGAATCGTCCCCTGCCGTGCCGCAATACCACCGACAAAGTTGATCGCCTCATGAAACAGTGGAAGGGTTTTTTCCAGGTTGATGATATGGATGTTACTGCGTTCGCCAAAAATGTACGGGCTCATTTTTGGATTCCAGTAACGAGTCTGGTGTCCAAAATGCACGCCGGCCTCAAGCATCTGGCGCATGGTGACCTTAGCCATTTAAACTACTCCTGATTGTTGGGGTTAAGTCAACATATTTATCCCATACCGCGACCCTGACCGGAAAACAAACAGTTCAGCCAGGGCACCCCGCAATATGTGCCGATAAATACACGGATTTTTACGTGCGCGTTTTATACCACAGATACGCGCCGACAACAACTTACTTCCACCACCAGCAAATACCCATCCTTTTTACAAGGAAAATATTTTCGGGACACACATGAATTCGCGCAAGTTTGGGACACACGAATTCCGCGCGGAAAATCTGGACACACACAAATTGCCTGGCCGACATCTCTCACCACCCGGTTACTGCGACAGCACAGTGGTACGGCCCCAATGAGAGTGACAAGTCAGGGTCAGCACCCACGGGCAAAGATTTCTGCAACCCCTAAAAACCCCAAGTGCCTCTGGAATCCGAATCAGTGTGTGTCCCCAATTTCCCTTCCAAAATCCGTGTGTCCCAAATTTATTGCATGAATTGTGCGTGCATGGCTTATAATGAATACTTAAGCCTGACGTAATCCGGCGGCAACGGTATTTTCTTAGCAAGAACCAAGCCTTGGACCAGCTTTTCCAAGTATGGATTCCTCACTGTGCCACGCACATTGGGAAGCGGCTGGAAACAAACGTAACAATAGACAGTGGGCAGTACAGATTCTATGCGCAATGACAACATCCAGGACGATTATATGGCTGTGCCGATCAAAACCGCCGAAGAGATCGAGAAAATGCGTATCGCAGGCGCGCTTGCGGCCGATGTACTGGTCATGATTGAACCTTACGTCAAACCCGGCATTACCACCAATGAACTGAACGACCTCTGCCATGACTATATCGTCAACACTCAACAGGCCATTCCAGCGCCACTGAATTACCGGGAATTCCCCAAATCGATCTGTACTTCGGTCAACCACCAGGTCTGTCATGGGATTCCCGGGGACAAAAAACTGAAAAACGGTGAAATCATCAATATCGATATCACCGTGATCAAGGACGGTTTTCACGGCGACACCAGCAAGATGTTTTTCGTCGGCGAATCCAGCAAACTGGCAAAACGCCTGACACGGGTTACCCATGAATGCCTGTGGCTCGGTATACAGCAGGTCCGGCCCGGTGCGCATCTCGGTGATATCGGCCATGCGATCCAAAAACATGCGGAAAAACACAATTACTCCGTAGTCCGCGAATTCTGCGGTCATGGAATCGGCAGGAGGTTTCATGAAGATCCACAGGTGCTGCACTATGGCAAGCCCGGCAAAGGGATGCGCCTGGAGGCCGGTATGACCTTTACCATCGAGCCGATGATCAACGCCGGCAAACGTCATATCAAAATCCTGAATGACGGCTGGACCGTGGTCACCAAAGACCACTCGCTGTCCGCCCAATGGGAACACACTCTGCTGGTGACTGAAGACGGCGTTGAGGTACTGACATTACGTCCGAACGAAACCCCCGTCCTGCCCAAGAAATAGGCCCCAAGCAGCCACTTCCCCCCAGCTTGTAGAAAATGACCACACTTCCCCAGTCCGTAACCCACCTTCTCGACGACTCGCAGTTCGAGCAGGCGCTGCAGCAGGCGACCAGTCTGCAACAGAAACGCACGCTGTTTCGTCAGCAACTGCAATCGCTGGACGAGAGCCTGGCACAACGCTTTCGCGACAAAGCCCCGATTG